>CAIKYN010000186.1 GCA_903831635.1 uncultured Spartobacteria bacterium | reverse complement strand
GGGAACCATGGCAATGCAGCCCACAACAGCTAGAATCGAACCGAGCGGGGATTGTGATTTCTGCCATGTCCTGTCCATGGTCGCGAGGGCGAGCGCAGCGATGAATGAAGAGATCGGAAGCCCGAGATCATACGATTGGCATGTCGTTCGGACAGCCAGCGCAAAGGCCCCCGAGGCAAAGCAGAGACCGAGGATACGCGGCGGCGTATTAAAGAGGACACCAAACCCGGCGGCGGCAATCCCTCCAAAGAATGCCTGATGAAGGATCCTGATCCAGAGCGTCATCGCGGGCGCGAGAGTATCAGGTGAAGTGACAGTTCCATGGAGGACAAGCCCTTGGGCCAGCGATAGCCCCAACGTCATGAAGAGCAGTAGGAAGGTGATGCGCAGGGCTCGAGCTGCCGCAAGGTTTGGCTTCCCCTCGAGAATATCAATCTGCGCGTTAAGCACGGGAATGCCGGGGACGAGCAGCAGGACTGAGGCCACCATGGCAAGCGGCAGATGGAGACCTCCGAGCGACTTCGCCCCCAACCCAGCAATGATGGCGGCCGTGAAGCTCACGATTCCCGCTGTCAGGAAGATGTTATGCTTCCGACGCAAGAGGAGATGCCTCACATACTGGCCAACACCCGCCCCGATCAGTGTCGGCACAAAGGAGACCCAGTCGGAGTTAAAGAGTCGACCAAAGGCACTGCATGCCAGCCCCGTAGCCGCACAGGTGAACCAGAGGGGATAGTGTTTTGTTCTCTTCGGCACCTGCTCGACCTCGGCCTGCGCCTCCGCGCAGTTGAGTTCTCCAAGGCTGATCCGATGAATGATCGCCTGAAGGTTCTGGCTGCGGCGCAGGTTGACCCCGTGCTCACCGACCTTTCCCATCTGAGTGAAGGATTCATGCCCCCTATTGAGAACAACGATGATCGCCGCATGCTGGCAGAAGGCTTCCGCTGAATTGCAATTGAGACCCGACGCCACACTTGCAATAGCCTCGTGCACAACGCGGGCATTCGCACCCCACTCAAGAAGCATCTTTCCGACAGTCAGGCAGAGCCGCGCGACATCGGGCAGGGACGCTTCGCCTCGGCTTTTCATGCCATCCCGGAAGGTCTGAATGCTCGGCATGATCCCTTCAGAATAACAACCTGAGGTGCTTGCGTGAAGCTCGTAAAAGCAGTTCCAAAAATGGCAGGGATGTCGCTTGCAGGAGGCGCAAAAAAGGCGCAAAACAGAATCATGAACACACCGAAAAACGAAGTGAAACTTGGTGAAGATTTACCTTCCATCCCCCAAGTGACTGATTGGGTGAAGGAGATCGCCGACCTGACTCAACCCGATGCCATCTTCTGGTGCGACGGTTCCGAGGCGGAGGATAAGCTCATGCGCGATCGCATCGTGGAGTCGGGAGCAGGTCTCTGGCTCAACGCCGACAAGCGCCCCAACTCCCTTCTTGTACGCAGCGATCCCCGTGACGTCGCCCGCGTCGAAGAGCGTACTTTTATCTGCTGCAAGTCGAAGAAAGATGCCGGTCCGACCAATAACTGGCGCGACCCCTCCATCATGAAGGCCAAGTTGAACGGCCTCCTCCAGGAATGCATGAAGGGCCGCACCATGTACGTTATTCCTTTCAGCATGGGTCCCGTCGGTTCGCCAATCGCCCAATACGGCATCGAGATTTCGGACAGTCCTTATGTTGTCGCCAACATGCGCACCATGACCCGCATGGGATCCAAGGTTTATGACGAGATTGCCAAGACCGGAAACTTTGTGAAGTGCCTGCATTCCGTAGGCTCCCCGCTCGCGGGTGAAAAACAGGATGTCACCTGGCCCTGCGATCCCGAGAATACCTACGTCACCCACTTCCCCGAGGAGCGCCTGATTATCAGCTACGGCTCAGGCTACGGCGGGAATGCCCTGCTCGGCAAAAAATGTTTCGCCCTCCGTATCGCCTCCGCCATGGGACGCGACGAGGGATGGATGGCTGAGCACATGCTCATCCTTGGTGTCAAGGATCCCAAGGGGGAAAAGACCTACGTCACCGCAGCCTTCCCGAGCGCCTGCGGCAAAACAAACTTTGCCATGATCATCCCTCCCAAGCATCTCAAAGAAGAGGGATGGGAGGTCTCCTGCGTGGGCGACGATATTGCCTGGATCAAGCCCGGGCCGGATGGCTGGCTCCGAGCCATTAATCCCGAGGCCGGTTTCTTCGGGGTTGCCCCCGGCACCTCCTACGACAGCAATCCGATGGCGATGGATTCGATCAAACGCGACACCATATTCACCAATGTCGCCCTCACCGACGACGGCGATATCTGGTGGGAGGGAATGACCAAAGAAGCTCCTGCTCACCTCATCGATTGGAAAGGTAAGGATTGGACCCCCGACCAGAAGGATGCGGAGGGAAAACCTATCCTCTCGAGCCATCCGAACAGTCGTTTCACGGCACCTGCTCAGAACTGCCCTATCATCGACCCCGACTGGGAAAACCCTGAGGGGGTACGCATCAGCGCCATGATCTTCGGAGGACGCCGCGCCACCACGATGCCGCTCATTTTTCAGGCCTTCAATTGGGTTCATGGTGTCTATCTCGGTGCCACCGTCGGCTCCGAGATGACCGCTGCTGCCGCCGGAACGATCGGCCAGGTGCGCCGCGACCCGATGGCCATGCTCCCCTTCTGCGGCTACGACATGGGAGATTACTTCGCTCACTGGCTCGAGATGCGTCGCCTCGTGAAACATGTGCCGCGCGTCTTCCATGTAAACTGGTTCCGCAAGAGCTCCGAAGGCAAATTTCTCTGGCCCGGCTTCGGCGACAACATGCGCGTTCTCAAGTGGATCGTCCAGCGTTGCCAGCATGGAGCCCATGCCCTTGAGACATCGATTGGCTGGGTTCCTGAATATGTCGATCTCGATATGCAGGGACTCGAATCAATGACTCCCGAGAGGTTCGAGGAACTCCAGAAGATCGATCCCGCCGAGTGGCACCGCGAACTTGTCCTTCAGGACGAGCTTTTTATGAAGCTCTACAGCCACCTGCCGAAGGAACTTGTCTTCCAGCGGGAACTCCTGATCTCGAGATTGTAGACTGGGCAATCAAAAGATTTTCCCGCAGCCGTAACGCAGGCCGATTGGCCGAGGCCGGGCAAGCAATCGCGGAGGCTTAGAGAAATGAATCAAGGAGTCCGAAGCCCTGACCAACTTGGTCCTCAATATTTCTAAGCAAAACTCTATTCGTGCGCCTCTAGCATTGATTGCGATCCATTTGGGAACCTCACCTTTCCCTCTTCGCCTCTGCGGGAGTTTATTCCCGATCCAATCCCCTTCAAAAAGGCGGAGTGATCTTCACCAATTCGGCAAAGACCGAGCCGACGAAGACGTCGACCTCGGCCTTCAGTGGGATACGCCGGGAATCATCCGACATCCAGATGCGGCCGGAGCGGAATTTCTTATGGGGAGCCAGCTTGCCGATATTCGGCCCCATGGTTTGAATGGTTTGGATCGCGATCGTGAAGCGGATGGCCCGAATCTTTTTCCCCATGATCTCAAGGGTGTCGCGCCCCGCCACAGTGAGGTCGACTAGGTAGGGATTCCTATCAGGAAAAGTGCTTAGTCGGAGGTGATCCCCGTCACGCAACGGTTGGCTGCGGACAAAGAGCATGGCTGCAAAAAGATCCCGAACTCCCGGCAAGGGAGTGTACCACCAGGGCTTTGATTCGGTCGTAAGGTGGTGGCAGGCAAAGACGGCATCAGGCGTGAAGACGGCGTCACTGAACATCATCCCCCGGGAAACCGACTCATCCATATGAAACCAGGAGGGGACCTCTCCATTCGCCCCGGCCTCCCCCTGGTAATCGGCATGGTAGTTCCAGAGCTTCCGCACCAATTCATTAGGCCCCCCGTCGGCACTAATCCGCCGTCTTGAAGTGTCGGCCTTCCCTGTAGAGTCGTCGCCGATTCTTACCGAGACGCTTGCTCCCCCTGCGGAGACCCCTTCCCATCCAAACCGATAGGTAGCCTCGAAGGGGTCGATCGCAGGGAAAGGAGCGACCGCTAAAGGAGTGAGACTGGGAGCCCAAGCTCTGTAAGGTGCATGGGGAGCATCGATGACAGAGGGATCAATGCCTGCCGCAGAGACGGAAGCATCCACTCCCCCGAAGAAAAGAAGGAATCCTAGCAAGATCCCTTGGAGTCCTAGGAATCCTTGTAGGAGGAAAGAAGGGGCGTGGCGGTGTTGGAGTGAATCCATCCTAGGAGGGCACCGGATCCGGAGCCCGCAGAAACATACCACCACGCACCGTTCCGGGATAGGATGCTGATAAGGGTTCCCGGGTCGAGTTTTCCAGATTCCGAACCACTGTCGGCAGGAGTAGCCCTCAGGGTGACCGCCTCCTTGGCGGTAAGGACTGCTTGATGACGCGCCGTGCGGCGAGGATCCACTATGGTCCCAAGCACGGAGGCGCCGTGACCGATGACGATCACGATAAGTGCCAGCGCGATCAGTCCTTTCTTCCGGCTAGCTTGGAAAAGAAGAACCACCAGACCAAGAGCGCCGATCCAGCCAATGACAGCCCCACCCACGATCATCGTTTCGGGATGGAGTATCTGCATGGTGCGCTCCTTCCATCCGGAGGGAACGGGAAGGCCAAGGGAAAGGAGTGTCTTTCCCAACTGCACCCGTGCGGGGAACGAGGCGGGATCGAGCAAAAGGGAGCGCCGGAAGGAAAGTGAGGCGGCCACCGCGTCTCCCGACTGCATCTCGGCCAGTCCTCGATTGTACCAGATCTCGGCTGATCCTGAGGCCTTGAACTCCGGATACGTCAGCAGTGTCTTGTAGGTCGAGAGAGCCTCATCCGCATGGCCGGAAGCGAGGTTTCCATTGGCAGAAGCAAAATCCTCTGGCAGGCCGGCGCGTACTGAAGTCACGAAAATAGCCAGCAGGCAAAGCAGCAGGGAAAGATATTTCATCACGAGATTTTGGTTGAGGAAAGATCGAGTAAACCCAGCAGCTCCCGATGCTCAGAGGCCGGAAGTGTTAGTGATCCACCAGACCCGTACTTCAGCAGATCACGTCGCTCCGTGAGTCCCGAGATCAAGGCATCACGCTTTTCCGAGGGAGGAAGCACCAGTTCAGCATAATCAAGCGCGGCCTCGTAGGTGGATCCAGCATCGGATGTTCCGGAAGTAATGAGGGAGCGGAGTTCAGCAATGTGTTTCTTTCGACGCGAGGCAGCAGTGCCTCCCTGAGCCTGGATTTTGATGTAAGCGAGAATCCCTGCGAGTGCGGCCGTGGCAACAAGCATGGCGAGCGAGGCAATCAGGAATTCGTTGCGCTGCACAGGCGTCGTCCAGGAGCGGAGCGTGATCCCCGACATCGGCTCACCCTCTTTCAGGGAAGCGGATTTCCCTGTGGCTGCAGGAAGTCGTGCGGGCGTGGCCTCGGGCGACGACGCCTGAACGGCTCCTGCGACGGCTGGGGCAGGACCTCCGGGTGAGGCGACAAGCGGAAGCGGCTTGGAGGTTAGGGTGACATACTTGGCGCTGGTAGGATCGAAGTAGGAGAACTCGCACCCGGGCGATTCTTTCTGCGGTTGCTGGGCGATGAGGGTGAAGTCGAACGATTTCACGCCCGTGTAGGAGAGTTCGTCGGAACTGTCGAATTTGTCACTCGGGGGATAGCTCCTCCATCCGTCGGTCTGGGTCAGTACGGGAGCGCCCATCCCCTTGAAGTTCCCACGCCCTCCGATCTTCACCACAAGGTTAGCGGGGTCACCCGGGGCGGGATGGGGATTGCTGACGATCGAGTCGATATCGAACTGCCCGACTGCTCCGGCAAAGGAGTCGGGTCGCCCCTCCTTAGGCAGAGGAAGAACCTCGAGATGAAGTCCGGAGGTCTTGACGGCAAGCTCCTTCGGTTGACCGAAGCCGCTCTGTCCACCCATGAGTTGCTGGAACACAGGATCGTCAAACCCCGGCGGCAGACCTCCGGGCAATTGCATCTCGCAGTCGAGCTTCGCAGGAGCGACATCCAGGGAACCCGGTTTCACGGCGGAGAGAAGGGAATGGAATGTCAGGACATTGTAGGTGATCCCGTCGCGTTCCTCACGGGTCTGCTTAGGATCAGGGAAGCGCTCGACAAGAATCCCCTCGCATCCGAAGTCGACGCGTCCACGAACCTGCACGGGATAGCGGGCGTCGAAATAGTAGCGGATCTCGACGGGTGTCATCTCCCCGGCATAGAGCGTCTTCTTGGGACAATTGATTTCACCAAAGGCAAGTTTCCCTTCATCGACCCTCTGGGGTGCCGGACGCGGACGGCGCTGCTGGAAGCCAGGCATCGGAATGCCTCCTGGGATGCCGGGCGGCATACCTTGAGGCATTCCCGGTGGCAGTCCCATCTGCGCGGAAGAGGAGGATGAGGGAGTGGGCGCGGACCTGCTGTCATCCACCTTGAAGGCGAGTTCTCCGGTGCGGAATTGGCGTCCGTCGGCCGTCACCGTGACCCCGGGAATCGTGAAGTTGCCGGTGCGAAGCGGCATCACGATGTAGCTGTAGATCACGGAAGAGGTGACCTTGAAGTTCACCATCTGTACCTGGGTCGATTGACCCGTGAGTCGGATCTGCAGCCCATCTGCCTGAATCTGTTGAGGAACGTCAGCCTGCTGGGCACCCGAGACCTTGATCTGCAACTCCGCCATCTCCCCCTGGCTGATCTGTGGGCGGGTCAATTCGGCACTCACCGAGACGTCGGCAGCGTGGAGACCGATCACGCAACAAGTTATCGCCAGAAATGCGCCTATCGCAATGCGTGCGCCGCGCTGAATTCCGGAAAAGCTCATGATCATATGCATATTACCAATCGCGCTGCGGTTGTTCCACTGCACGGTTCTGCTGGTTGCTTAACTGATGGGCCTCCTCGTCCTGCATCGAGCGAAGAAGCGCCCGGGCTTGATTCGGAGTCATCTTCCCATCCTTACCCTCTTCTGCAGCAGCGGCCTCTGCTGCCTCGGCGGCCTTCTTCTCTTGCTCGGCTTTTTTCTGATCCTGAGCGGAGGCGCCATTCGCACTTTTCGCTTTCCCAGGAGAGGGAGCAGGTGTGGGTGTCGGTTGCGCACCATGGCCCGCCTGCTTCTCATCCCCGGGCTGTTGTTGTTGACCCTGTTGCTGCTGGGAATCCTGCTTATGCTGCTGATCTTTCTGATCCTGGGAATTGGAACCTTTGCCCTGCTGGGGTGAAGGAGTCGGGGTCGGCGTGGGCCCTCCTTGTCCTCCCCCCTGCTTTTGTTGATTTTGCGGCTGATCCTTCTGATCCTGCCCCTTGCCTTGGTCGTTCTTGGAATCTTTGGGGTCTTTTGAATCCTGAGGCTTGTTCTGATCCTTGTTCTGATCTTTTCCCCCTCCCTGAGACTGATCGTTCTTTTGATCCTTGTTATCCTTCTGGTCTTTTTGATCTTTATCGTTTTTGTCGCTCTGACCACCACCCTGTGACTGGTCTTTCTTGTTCTTATCCTTGTCCTGATCCTTCTGATCTTTTTTGTCTTTGTCGTTTTTCTTATCCTGCTGTTTTTGTGGCGGTTCCTTCTTATTAAGATCAGCAATCAGTTTACGGACGATCTCCCGGTTCTCCTTGGCCTTCGCATCGCTTGGACGATCCTTCAGCACCGTCTCGTAATGCTGGAGGGCGTTATTCCAGTCGGAGAGCTTTGCCTCTTTCACATCGGCCCCCTCGCCGGAACGGACTAGGGAATTCGCGAGATTATAAGTTGCGGCATCCCTGATCTTCGGATCCGTCGAGGTCATCGCGGCGGCAAAGTAATCGGCAGCCTTTTTAAAATCACCCGCCTTGTAAGCCGCCGCTCCGGCGTCGAAACGGATCTCCGGGGCATTGGCACCGGATTGTAGGCGTCGTTCAAACTCCTGAAGCGCTCCCTGATAGTTGCCCTGCTGGTAGTCGTTGATACCAGAGGTCGCCGCGCGCAACGAACCGGGAGTCAGGAGAATCAGGAGTGTGGGGATCACCAGCGAAGAAAGCACCTTCTGTCGACGTCCCTCTCCAAGTACGGACCAGAGGACGAGCAAGAAAAGTGCGAATCCGACTGGCCAGGCATAGCGCTCGATCGGCTTGTGGGCGCTCAGCACCCCCGTTTCCTGCTGGTCCATGGGAACGATTCCTTTCTCGTAGATGATTGAGGCGGCATCCTGACCATAGGGGAGATAAAAGCCCCCCGTTTCTTTCGCGATCTGGGTCAACCGAGCTGCATCGAGCTTGGAATTCACAGGGCGCCCGCCCTCATCACGGACAAAATCATTCCGCCCCTCCTCCGTCTTGATCGGGATCAGTGACCCAGCGGCTGAACCGAATCCGATCGTAAAGATCCGGATTCCTGCGGCCTCCGCCTCCTTGGCGGCTTCGACGCCGCTCTCGTCCAACTCCTCGCCATCCGTCATCAGCACCAGGGCCCGACTCATCGTCTCACCCTTGCCGAAGGCCGCAATGGCGAGCCTGATCGCCGAGGCGATGTCAGTCCCACCTTTCGGTATCGTGTTTGTATCAAGATCGTCGATGGAGGTCAGAACAGCCCCCTTGTCAAGAGTCAGTGGCGCCTGCAGGAACGAGGTCCCCGCAAAAGCTATCAGTCCCACACGGTCCCCCCTCAGCAGGTTGAGCAAATCCTGAGAGATGAGCTTCGCTCGACCAAGACGGGTCGGGGCCGTGTCCGTGGAGAGCATACTGCGGGAGGTGTCGATCGCGATGATAACGTCGCGTCCACGGGATTTAATCTCCTGGTCGATTGATCCATAGCGGGGTTTCGCCAGTGCGAGGATCACGCAGGCGATTGCCAGCAGCAGCGAGGCGATGCGCAGGTTACGCTTGAAATGACTTACCTGACCGGCGAGGGACTGCTGGAGTCGTGGGGCCAGGATCTTGGCCAGCAGAGCCTCACGTCGACGAGAAGCATCAAAGAAAAACCAGAGTACGGGTGCAAGAAGCATTAAAGCCCAGAACCATTCGGGGGAGCCGAATGTCAACCGGTCATCGAGTGCTGTCAGAAAAAAAGAATACATGGGGCAGAGGATCAGGGCAGGCGACGCCAGAGGGTCTGTGAGAGAACGGCCTCGGCGATCAGAAGCCCGGCGGCGATCAGGAGAAACAGCGAGAAATAATCGTGGTAATCGGCGCTCTTCTCGACCTCGACCTTGGTCTTCTCTAGGCGATCGATCTCCTTGAACGACCTATTCATAGAGGAGGTGTCGGTGGCTCGGAAATACTTGCCGTCACACATTTGTGCGATCTGCCCGAGTAACTTCTCGTCGATTGGGAAGTACCCGGCAGGGAGATCCATCAGCACTGTGCGACCATCCTGGAGCTTCACGGGGAACGGGATCGGGTCGTTGCTCCCGGCGACGATGGTGTAGATCTTGATGCCCAGCGCCTTTGCCGCCTCGGCCGCTGTGAGCGGAAGAACCTTCCCGGCGTTATTGGCCCCGTCAGTCAGAAGAACAATGATTTTTGTCTTGGAGTCCCTGTCCTTCAGCCTGTTGGCCGCTGAAGCGAGGGCAGAACCAATGGCCGTGCTATCCTCGACCATGCCAATCTGAACGCGGTCGAGATTCTGGATCAGCCAGTCATGATCGAGGGTCAGGGGACTTACTAGGTAGGGGCGACCAGCAAAGGCAATGATGCCAATACGGTCGTTGGGACGGGCCTCGATGAAGTCCTGGGTGACGCGCTTCACCATATCGATGCGGTTCATCCTCTTGTCGCCGACCACATAATCTTCGGCTCGCATCGATCCCGAGACATCAAGTACCAGCATGATATCGACACCGCTGGCGGTGACATGTTCCAGGGTGTGTCCGATCTGGGGACGTGCAAGTGCCACGATGAGGCAGGCCATCGCCCCGTAGATCAGCGAGGAAAGCACGGCTCCCGCACG
>CAIKYN010000185.1 GCA_903831635.1 uncultured Spartobacteria bacterium | reverse complement strand
ATCTCCCTTTTTCATGTCGAAGGGCTCGTCCAGAGTGATGCCTACTTTTACGATCTTGTTGGAATTCGAATCAGCAGTGGAGGCCTCCTCTCCCTTGCACGGTGAGATAATGCTGAAAACAAGGGCAGCGATTACTAAAAGTGAAAAAGATGGGCGCATCATCGAGGAAGAATGATTAAAGACAAAATCCTCAGCTTTCCTTACCGAGAGGAAAACCTTTTTCTTTTCCCTGCTTTCTGATGAAAAAGATGATCCGTTCCTCAGTTATATTTTAACCCCACCCAGAGAATGTCACAGAATATCGAGTCCCATCTTGTCGAGAACCGCGTCTTCAAACCCTCTGCCGAATTCTCCAAAAAGGCCCGTGTCAAGAGCATGGCCGAGTACAAGAAACTCCATGCCGAGTCAGTGAAGAGCCCCGACAAGTTCTGGGGGCGTGAGGCCAAGGAACTCCACTGGCTCAAGAAATGGACCAAGGTCCTCGATTGGAAGCTCCCCTATGCCAAATGGTTCGTCGGGGCGAAGCTGAATGCCTCCCAGAATTGCCTCGATCGCCATCTTGATACTTCACGAGCCAACAAGGCCGCCATCATCTGGGAAGGTGAGCCTGGTGACAAGAAGGTCATCACCTACCGACAGCTTCACCGTGAGGTTTGCAAGTTTGCAAACGTGCTCAAGCGCAATGGTGTGAAGAAAGGGGATCGGGTCCTCATTTACATGCCGCTGATCCCTGAGGCCACCATCGCGATGCTTGCCTGCGCACGCATTGGTGCAGTCCATTGCGTCGTGTTCGGTGGATTCAGCGCTGACAGTATCAAGGATCGTCTTGCCGACTCCGGAGCCAAGGTCATCGTCACCGCCGATGGGGGCTATCGCCGAGGCCAGTTCGTCACCCTGAAGCAGAATGTTGACCATGCCCTGAAGGGCGACACGTCCGTCAAGAAGGTCATCGTCTTCCGCCGTGCCAACAGCGACATTCATATCGAGGAAGGTCGCGATGTCTGGTGGCACCGCGAAATGGATTATGTCTCCGCGCACTGCCCCGCCGAGCATCTCGACAGCGAGCATCCGCTCTTCATCCTCTACACCAGCGGGTCGACCGGCAAACCGAAGGGGATCCTTCACACCACCGGCGGCTATCTGGTCGGCACCTACGCCACCACAAAGTATGTTTTTGATCTCCGGGAGGATGATGTCTACTGGTGCACCGCAGACATCGGCTGGATCACCGGTCACAGTTATCTCGTCTATGGTCCGCTCTCCAATGGTGCCACCTGCTTCATGTACGAGGGTGCGCCGAACTGGCCAGAGCCAGACCGTTTCTGGAAGCTCATCGCCGAATATGGCGTCACCATTTTCTACACCGCCCCGACGGCCATCCGTGCCTTCATGAAGTGGGGTGACGAGCACCCAGCCAAGCACGACCTCTCCTCCCTGCGTCTTCTTGGCACGGTTGGCGAGCCGATCAATCCCGAGGCCTGGATGTGGTTTAATAAGCACATCGGCCACGAGAAGTGCCCGATCGTCGATACCTGGTGGCAGACTGAGACCGGGGCTCACATGATCACCCCGCTGCCGGGAGCCACACCCTGCAAGCCTGGTACCGCCACACTCCCCTTCTTCGGAATTGATGCCGCCATCGTTGACGACGAGGGCAAGGAAGTACCCCACGGCCAGGGAGGCAAACTCGTCATCCGCAAGCCTTGGCCCTCCATGCTTCGCGGTATTTGGGGTGACAAGACTCGTTATCGCCAACAGTACTGGAGTGAAATCAAGGGAGCCTACTTCACCGGGGATGGTGCCCGTCGTGACAAGCAGGGGAACTTCTGGATCGTCGGCCGCATTGACGATGTTCTCAATGTCGCCGGACATCGCCTCGGTACCGCCGAGCTCGAGAGCGCCCTTGTGAGTCATCCTGCCGTGGCCGAGGCTGCCGTGGTGGGTCGTCCCGATGAGATCAAGGGGCAGGGGATCGTGGCCTTCGTCACCCTTCGTGAGGGTCACAAGCCTAGCGAGGCCCTCAAGACGGAACTCCGTAACCATGTCGGCAAATCCATCGGCCCCATCGCCAAACCTGATGAGGTTCGCTTTGCCGAGATGCTACCGAAGACCCGTTCAGGAAAGATCATGCGCCGATTGCTCAAGCAGGTGGCTGGTGGTCAGTCCCTGACCGGCGACACTTCGACACTCGAGGACCTGAGCGTTCTCACCAAGCTTAGCAAGGGAGAGGAGTAGGCATAAATAATGGGGCTGGCCCGGGGATTTGGGTATTTCCACGATCCATGCCCCCGCTTGCCTCAATCAATACCGGGGAACCGCGCGCCCGCGGCAACCTCCGGGACATCGCCTTATCCTTCCTCCGCTTGGGATGTATCTCCTTCGGAGGGCCGGTAGCCCATCTGGGATATCTGAGGGAGGAGTTTGTGAGTCGACGGCAGTGGCTGGATGATGAGGCCTACACCGATTTCATAGCGCTCTGCCAATTCCTTCCCGGAGCTACCAGCAGTCAGATGGTCTTTGCTCTCGGGATGCTCCGGGAGGGGCTCCTCGGAGGGGTTCTGGCATCGATTTGTTTTACGCTCCCCTCGGCGCTGCTAATGATTCTTTTCGCTTACAGCGTGAGTGCGGCTGGAAATCTTCACCACGCTGGCTGGCTCCACGGACTCAAGTTGGCCGCTGTGGCCGTAGTCGCACAGGCCGTCTGGGGAATGGGACGGACGCTTTGCCCCGATGCGGCAAGAATTTGTACGGCTCTAGCGGCTGCAATGATCACGCTGTTGATTCCGGGATCGCTTGGCCAGATCGGTGTCCTGACCGCCGGTGGGGTGATCGGATGGTTGATCTACTACGGAAGGCCCGTCACATCGTCCGCCCCCACAGGAAAGATTCCTCCGGTCTTGCAGCAGGATCATCGACTGGCTCTCGGGCTACTCATCCTGTTTTTCTTTCTGCTCTTGATTCTTCCGCTGATTGCTTCCGGGGGAGGCTTCTGGTTGCCGCTCTTGACAGGGTTTTACCAGGCCGGTTCTCTCGTCTTCGGCGGAGGTCATGTGGTCCTGCCTCTCCTTCGTTCGCAACTTGTTGGCCACGGATGGATCGGTAACGACGCCTTTCTGGCCGGCTATGGTGCCGTGCAGGCCATGCCCGGACCTTTGTTCACCTTTGCCGCATACCTTGGAACTGTCATCACCGGCGGATCTCATGCATGGGTTGGAGGTGTCTGGTGCCTTCTGGCACTCTTCCTCCCTTCCTGGCTCCTTGTGGCAGGAACACTTTCCTACTGGGATCAGTTACGGACCAAGCGCTGGGCCAGGGCCTCAATGTTCGGGATCAATGCTGCGGTGGTCGGGATTCTGCTGGCCGCCCTTTATAATCCGCTCTGGAAGGAAAGCATCTCCTCACTTTGGGACGTTCTGCTCGCCATCGGAATCTTTGGACTGCTCTCCCCGCTGAGGGTGCCTCCTTGGATCGTGGTCATTCTCGCGGCGGTAATCGGCCAACTGTTTCTGTGATATGTGAGAGTCCACGAAGCATTAGGATTCAAGGGTGATAATGACTGGGCGGAAATTGCACCACAGAGAACGATCCGAGGGGGATCCGAGGTTGGGAAAGAGTGGGGAAGGGATGTGACGTTTTGGGAGGTTGATGACAACCGCATGATGTCATTGATCTCCTGCAGCCCTCTTCGGGAACTCGGCTGTTACCTCTGACGGTCCTCGGTGGTGAAAACTGCAATGACTGAATTTTTGCAACTCGGTTCCAGAGGGGGTCAGACGCCGTTTGTTCAGCCACTGATGAAATGCAAGATATTCTATCCACAGTGATCGATCTTCATGCTTGGGGCTTTCCCTAATCGTGGTCGCTATGCCATAGAAGGCGTGATGAAACGATTTTTCTCACTCCTTGGCGTGTTTGGCCTTCAGTTGATTCTTTCAACATCCCATGCAGCCACCTGGTCGTTTGCCGTTGCAGGTGATGACCGCACGGATGTGCGTGCGACGCAGGTCGATCCCTCAGGGATTCATACCGAAATCTTAGTCAAGCTCATGCAGTCGGTCTCGGCAGCCAAGCCCGCCTTTCTTCTCTTCACCGGCGACCTCGTCTATGGCGACAACATGCGGATCCCGCAGAAAATCGCGGAACAGTTCGCGGAGTGGAAAAAACTGACCGCCAGCAATGCTCCCGGACTCACAATCCTCCCAGTGCGTGGCAACCATGAAACCAATGGAGATCCCGAGGGGGTGGCATGGCTCCAGGCATTCGAGCCCGGGATGACCTCCAACAACGTCAGCTACTTTCCCGGCCAGAAAGGTTTCAGCTACTCCTACATCGCCCCCGATCATCCGGAGACCGCCGTGATAGCGGTTGATCAGTATAATCCGGCAGCCCTTCATAAGGTCGACCTGAAGGGCCTGGAGTCCTCACTCAAGGAACTCAAAACCAAGGGAGTGAAGAACATCTTTCTCTTTGCTCATGAGGAGGCATTCACTGCGGGTTGCCATCCCGATGCTGACAACATGGCCGCCCATCCGACCGACCGCGACAAGTTCCTGGAACTCCTACGCGAGTACGGATGTGAGTACTTCTTTGTCGGCCATGATCACTTCTATGACTGGATGGAGATCAAGAACTGGCGTTGGCCCTCCGATTACGCCCTCAATCAAATCGTCGCCGGGACGGCCGGTGCCCCCTTCTATCCTGACAAGACCTACTTCGGATCTCACGACGGGTACGAACTCGTGCGCCTCGACCATCGTCAGAATACCTATGGCTACCTCCTCGTCACCGTGAACGACGCCCCTAAAACGGAAGAGAAGGCTGTGAGTGTGAAGTTCGTGCCGCTGGCTCCCTGAAGAGGCTTGGGATTTTGGCGCAGGGCGTTGTTGCTGCTCGGTCAGCGTAGGACTACTACGCTTTCCCTCGCGACGCCTAGCCCTGCATCCAAACTTCCAAGCCTTCGAAGAAAGGTCAAATGGCACTGTGTTACCGTTACACCACAGTGCGATGGATTCAGGCCTAGGACACTCTGAGTCTTGTCGATCTGATAGGATAGCTTGTTAATTCCACTTAATAAGCCTTCATCCTAGCCACCTGCCTCTCTGAGCGTTATCTGTCAGACACCGTTTTCCCTATCTCCATGGCATCCACCACTGAAAAATCTCTCGAGTCCTGGATCTGGGATGCCGCGTCCTCCATTCGAGGGGCTAAAGATGCTCCTAAATACAAGGACTACATCCTCCCCCTCATCTTCACGAAGCGCCTCTGTGATGTCTTCGATGACGAGGTGAACCGCATCGCCAGTGAGGTCGGCTCCCGAAAGAAGGCCTTCAAGCTGGCCAAGGCCGACCACAAGCTCGTCCGCTTCTACCTCCCCTTAGTCCCCGAGGATCCCGATCAGCCCGTCTGGTCAGTGATCCGAAAGCTCTCCGACAAGATCGGCGAAGGCGTCACCTCCCACATGCGGGACATCGCCCGGGAGAACCCTGCCCTCCAGGGCATCATCGACCGAGTCGACTTCAACGCGACCACCCACGGCCAGCGCGACATTGACGACGACCGCCTCTCCAACCTGATCGAGGCCATCAGCACCAAGCGCCTCGGACTCGACAATGTCGAGGCCGACATCATCGGGAAAAGCTACGAATACCTCATCCGCAAGTTTGCCGAGGGAGGAGGGCAGAGCGCCGGTGAGTTCTACACGCCACCCGAGGTGGGCACCATCATGTCCCGCGTGCTCCAGCCGGAGCCCGGCATGGCGATCTACGACCCCACCTGCGGATCCGGCGGACTCCTAATCAAGTGCGAGATCGCCATGGAGGAGGCGACCAAGGGCAAGAAGCGCACCGTCGCCCCACTCAAGCTTTACGGCCAGGAATACACCGCCGACACCTGGGCCATGGCCTGCATGAATATGATCATCCATGACATGGAAGGTCAGATCGAAATCGGCGACACCTTCAAGAACCCCAAGTTCCGCGACACCCACGGCAAGCTTCGCACCTTCGACCGAGTCGTGGCCAATCCCATGTGGAACCAAGACTGGTTCACCGAGGCCGACTACGACAGCGACGAGCTCGACCGATTCCCCTCCGGGGCGGGATTCCCGGGAAAATCCTCCGCTGACTGGGGCTGGGTCCAGCATATCCACGCCAGCCTCAATGAGACCGGCCGTGCAGCGATCATTCTCGACACGGGAGCCGCCTCCCGAGGCTCTGGGAATGCCGGTACGAACAAGGAAAAGAGCGTCCGCCAGTGGTTCGTCGATCACGACCTCGTGGAGAGCGTCCTCTACCTGCCTGAGAACCTCTTCTACAACACCACCGCACCGGGCATCGTCATCTTCCTGAATCGGGCCAAGCCCAAGGACCGCCGAGGCAAAGTCTTCCTCGTTAATGCCAGCCAGATCTTCGAGAAGGGAGATCCCAAGAACTTCATCCCCGAGGAAGGCATCGCCCGCATCGCCGAAACACTCATCGGATGGCAGGAAAAGGAGAAACTCAGCCGCATCGTCGATCACGCCGAGCTGAAGAAGAACGACTACAACATCTCCCCCAGCCGCTACATCCACACCGGCGATGCCGAGACCTACCGCCCCATCGCCGAAATCGTTCAGGAGCTCGATGCTATCGAGGCCGAGGCCCAGGAAACTGACAAGGCTCTCAGGGAGATTCTGAAACAGCTCGGCGTATGAGAATCTTCATCAGCAGCGTCCAGAAGGAATTCGCCGCAGAGCGCCAGGCTCTTGGTGAATACCTTTCCAGCGACCCGCTGCTGAGACGCTTTTTCGAGCCCTTTTTATTCGAGCGGGATATTCCGGCGTCCGACCGCCGACCCGATGCCGTCTACCTGGATGAAGTAGACAAGTGCGACCTCTATCTCGGCCTCTTTGGAGAGGATTACGGAAGGGAAAACGGGCACGGCCTCTCATCCACGCATCTGGAGTTCAACGAAGCTACGCGACTCGGCAAGCCCCGCCTGATTTTTGTCAAAGGAGCTGCCGATGAGACTAAGCATCCAAAAATGCAGAGCCTCATCCGTGAGGCGGACGGACAGCTCGTGCGCCGTCGCTTTGAGGACGCTGCCGATCTGCTTCCAGCGGTCTACGCGAGCCTCGTCGACTACCTCGATGCCACAGGCAAAATCACCGATGCCCCATGGGATACTCGTGCCGCCCGGAATGCCACGCTCACCGACATCGACCCGGAGCACGTCGCCCGATTCGTGCGCTTGGCTCGAAAGGCCCGCGGCTTTCCTCTGCCGGTAGGAGCCGAGGTCTCTGAGGTGCTGACTCGACTAAACCTCCTCGATAAAGGCCAGCCCACCAATGCGGCCATCCTGCTCTTTGGGAAAGATCCTCAACACTTCTGCCTCCCCTCCGAGGTGAAGTGCCTTCATTTCCACGGCACCGAAGTCACCAAACCCATCCCCTCCTACCAGGTCTACAAGGGAACCGCCTTTGAGCTGGTTGATCAGGCGGTTGACTTCGTCCTCTCCAAGCTCAACCGCTCCGTGGGAACACGGAAAACAAGCACCCAGGCACCCCGCGATTACGAAATCCCTCCCGATGCCGTGCGCGAGGCTATCGTCAATGCCGTGGCCCACCGTGACTACAGCAGCAACGGCAGTGTTCAGGTCACCCTCTTTGCTGACCGGCTGGAAGTCTGGAATCCCGGCAGGATGCCCACCACCCTGACCTTGGAACAGCTTCGCCAGATCCACAGGTCCGTCCCGGCGAATCCCACCTTCGCCGAGCCCCTCTACCTTGCGGAATACATCGAGCGGATCGGCAGTGGGACCACCGACATCATCCGCCTCTGCCGTGAGGCCGGACTCCCGGAGCCCAGCTTCTCCATCTCGGATGGCTTTGTGGCAACCCTGTATCGCCCCATCGCTTCGAATTCACCCTCGGACTTGATCCCTGAAGGCATTGCTGGGACCAAGTCGGGACCAAGTCGGGACCAAGTCGAGATTCTTCATAAGTGCCAGATAGAGAGCAGTCTTCTGGATCTGATGGAGCTTTCGGGAAAGACCAATAGAACTAAGTTCCGGGACCAAGTCCTCAAGCCGCTCCTAGCTGACGAATTCATCCAGCCGACCATTCCCGAGAAACCGACCAGTAGCAAACAGCGGTATCGACTAACAGCGAAAGGCCGCCAACTGCTGACAGCACTTGGGAACAAGAAGGAGCTGCCATGAGCATGATCAGGAAGATCACCATGATGATGCCGATGATGACGGCGGCGGCGATGGCCTCCATGGTGATGGAGGAGATGACGATGCAGAGGAGGACCGGGGTATGAAAATCGCGGAGTTCCAAGAGACCGAGATTGGAACATTCCCCTCTGATTGGGATGTCGACCGTATTGATTCAGTGTTTGATATTCAGCAGGGCAAACAGGTGTCCAGTAAAAATCGTGATGGCGAGCATCAACGGCCTTTTCTCCGCACGAAAAACGTCTTCTGGAACCGCCTCGACCTGACGGAACTGGATCAGATGCACTTCAGCGAGGCCGAGCAAAAACGGCTCGAACTTTGCAAAGGTGATTTACTTGTTTGTGAGGGTGGCTCGATTGGAAGAACAGCTCTTTGGAGCGATGAGATCACAGAATGTCTTTATCAAAATCATCTCCATCGACTTCGGTCAAATGGAGCGAAAGTAGATCCGCAATATGGAGTCTTTTGGCTCTGGTATGCCTTTGACATTGCGAAGCTCTATTTTGGACGTGGCAATATCACGACCATACCAAATCTGTCCCAGTCGAAGCTCGCAGAGTTACCGATGGCACTCCCCCCACTCCCGGAGCAGAAGAAGATCGCGCATATCCTTTCGACGGTGCAGCGGGCGATTGATGAGCAGGAGCGGATCATTCAGATCACGACTGAGCTGAAAAAGGCCCTCATGCAGAAGCTCTTCACCGAAGGCCTCCGCAACGAACCCCAGAAACAAACCGAAATCGGCCCCGTCCCCGAAAGCTGGTCACCAATCACGCTGGGAGAACTGTGTGGAAAGCCAAATGGTGCATTGCAAACTGGCCCGTTCGGTAGCCAGCTTCACAAACACGAATATCAGGAAGACGGCATCGCGGTGGTCAACCCGACTCACCTCGCCGGAAACCGTATCAATCACCAAAACGTTCCTCGCGTCAGCGAGCAAGTGGCGCAGCGACTTGGCAAACACCGCCTTCGGAAGTTTGACATACTGTTCGCCCGCCGGGGAGAGATTGGACGTCAAGGCTTGGTCACCGAAGCTGAGGAAACGTGGCTTTGCGGAACAGGCTGCTTTCTTGTTCGTGCGAGCAAACCGTTCGTCGATAATCGATTCTTGGCGCTCTACTTTGCCACGGATCGGCTCGTGAAGTGGCTCTATTCCCACGCTGCGGGCGCAATCATGCCCAACCTCAACAACGCCGTGATGCAACGCTTGCCGGTGTTCTATCCTGATCTGGAGAGGCAAACCACGATCATCGAAATGTTCACGACGATTGACCAGAAGTTGAGCGCTGCCGAACGGAGACAAAACGCCCTCCAAGACCTCTTCCGAACCCTCCTTCACGAACTGATGACCGCGAAGACCCGCGTTCACGAATGCGCGCTACCCATTAGAAAATGAGTGCGAAGTTCCAGAATTCAGCTTCTGAAGCGAGAAGGATTAAGGTCCGAGCGACAGCGGGTGGCATTCATCTATTCAATCGTGCAACAGGCACAAACGTGCTGATCGATGAAATCCGCCCGTCTCCGGCAAATTTCTCGCAAGCGCCTCGCCAAGTCTCAATCGCTCTGACCAACGCATGCGACCTCGCCTGCGAATACTGCTATGCCCCAAAACACCAAGCTCATCTTCCCTTTGAGGACCTGAAGGGGTGGCTTCGGGATCTGGATGAACACGGGGCAATCGGTATCGGTTTTGGCGGTGGAGAACCAACACTCTATCCAAAGCTTACGGAAGTTTGTGAATTCGCGACCAAGGACACAAATCTTGCGGTAACGCTTACCACCCACGCACACCGCCTGACCCCCAAACTCCTTCGAGGGATCGAGGGAAATATTAATTTTGTCCGAGTCAGCATGGATGGTGTTGGCTCCACCTACGAAGCAAATCGAGGTCGAAGCTTCGACGACCTCATTGGGAGAATTAAGAACCTAAGCAGCCTTGTGCCGTTTGGAATCAACTTTGTGGTCAATTCAGAAACGATCTTGGATCTCGACCCGGCAATTGAGTTGGCCTCGAAAATGAATGCGCGCGAGTTTCTACTCCTACCGGAGCAGGCTACAGCATTCAGGCTCGGAATCGACGAGCACACACGGCGAATGTTAACCACTTGGGTTGAAGGTTACTCGGGAGCAGTCCCCATATCGGTCAGCGAGGGAAATAGCGATGGTCTTCCAACGTGCAATCCACTTCCATTCGAAACGGGGTTGTCAGCCTTTGCCCACATTGATGCAGCCGGTAAACTTAAGCGGACGTCCTATGACCAGTTTGGCGTAACAATTTCTCAGATCGGTATCATCGCAGCCCTAGAACAACTTAAAGAAAGTCACCAATTATCGATACAATGAAAATCTGGAACGGATACGGATCAGAACACTCGATGAACCTTGTAATGGTTGGACACTTCAAAACCGAGGAAGATGCCAATAAAACCAAGGAGATTATTGAAAAACTATCAGTTGAGCTTAGCGGAAAGATAGATATTGGAACAAATAGGGAGAATTTCGGAAGCGAAATCCTAGAGATTCTTAAAAAAGCGGACTGTTACATTCTGAGCCCTGGGGAGCTTGAGCATTTTCTCTACGATATTCACATCCGAGTGGAGGGCGAAAAGATAATTTTAGAGACTGATGAGACTGACGTTTCCGCTTTCTTCAAGTTGATGATCAATAAGGGAGCAAAGGTTGAGGTGTATTCCGCCCATCACTACCCAGACGAGCAGTAAAAACCTGAAATGTAAAAAAGATCCCTTAGATGCCGGCACTAGATTGGACAAAATTTGATGCACTCGCGGGGAGTCGAAGCCAAAACTTCGAGTATCTTTGCCGCGGATTAATGCGCCTTCACTTCGGCAGCTTTGGCGAGTTCCGCGCGCTAAGGAATCAGCCTGGCGTCGAGTTCCACCTGAAACTCTTCCGAGAATGCCCCAGTCTCGGTTCCCCCCTTCGATGGTGGGGATGGCAGTGCAAGGTCTACGATCGCACTGATGCCGGCAACCTATTTGCCTCAGGGAAGAAGAAAATCGTGGAATCACTGCAAAAGACAAAGACGCACCTCCCAAAACTCACGGACTGGGTATTGTGGACTCCGTTTACGCTCAGCAAGGCTGACCAAAAGTGGTTCAATGAATTGGAAACTGAAATGGAATTGCATCTCTGGGCTGAAGAGGAGGTTGATACCTACCTAGCCGGGCCTGGAATTCATCTGAGAAATACCTACTTCGGCGACTTGGTCGCGTCTCCCGAGGAACTCGCGCAACGCCACCTTGAAGCAGTCCAGCCAATCAAAGAGAAATGGTTCAAGTCAGTTCATCAACAGACCGAATTGGAACGAATCTTGAGGCGCATGCTTGGCGAACCAGGATCGTGGAACCACTTGATCGACACTGGTAGGCGGATTCGAAACGCCGGTGAGACAATTGCAGCCTTCGCTGCCTCCGCAGACTCCGCCCTACAGGTGCTCGTGCAGAAGTTCGTTCACTCATGCGAGGCCTTCGCTGAGACGCTCCTTCATTTTCACGGGACACTGGCTGAAGGAGATCTCGAAATCATTCAACAACAGCTCAACGAACGCGAGTCATTGCTCGGTGACGATGTGAAAGCTACGCCTAGACATCTCCGCAAGCTTGCAGTCCCGATCGCTCTGGACGCGACCAATGCGTTACACGACATGCGCATAGCTCAAAGCCTCCTCGATGAAGTCGAGGAATTCTTGGGAGTCGGACTAGTTGCTGTTTTGGCTGATGCTGGTGGGGGAAAGACCCAACTTGCTGCAGCGATCACCGCGCCACAAAGTGGAAGGATCTCTGGCGTGTTTCTCCACGGAAGAAAGCTTCAACGTGGAGGGGACCTCAATCACCTTGCACGGAGCTACACTCTCAATGGCAAGCCTCTCGAAAGTTTTGAACAGCTACTCGCAGCACTCGACGCTGCGGCGAAGCGGAAGAGTTGCCGCCTCCCGCTTGTTATTGATGGATTGAACGAAGCGGAGAATCCAAAGAATTGGAAGGATTCTCTCGCCTCGCTCGCTGAAACCGTAAAGGCCTACCCAAACGTTCTCGTTGCATGCACCTTGCGCACTGGAGAACGCGAACGCGAACACTCTATCTGGGGCATGCCGCCGAATACAAATGCACGAGAGTCTTTTGCTGTAATGGCTCTTCCAGAGGGTATAAGGCGAATCGAGAGCGAAGGATTTGGGGCCGACACCGATCATGCCATCAGAAGATACTTTGAGTATTTTAAAATTGATCCTGGAGAGGCGGAGATCCCTCTCGAGTTTCTTCAGCATCCGCTTACCCTCCGAATCTTTTGCGAAGTCACCAACCCCGAACGCCAGAAAACCGTCAGTATCGACTACTTTCCCGCAGCCCTCGCGCCACTGTTCAAGAAGTATGTCGAGCATTCTGCAAAAAGAATCTCCGAGTTGCAGAATCTGAGCCATTCTTACTCTGTAGAAGAGGTCCGGGTAGCGATCTACAAGCTCGGGGTTTTATTGTGGGAGCAGCAATCTAGAGAAATTGACGAAAAGAATTTTCGAGATGCAGTGGGAGATGCCGCAAGACCATGGGAAAGCAGCATTGTTAATCTACTCGCGCAAGAAGGCATCATCTTCCGCAACCCAGGAGATTCGCCTTATGAGTACGAGCTCACGCCTACCTACGATGCTCTCGGCGGCTTTATCATTGCAAGTTCGCTGATTGTCAAAAACTCTCAGGACAGATCTTTTGAATGGTTAAGTGAGTCGGGCGTTATCGATTCATTTGGAGGTGAGAACAGCCACGAATTGGCCTCCGATATATTTCGTGCACTAGTGACACTCGCTCCGAGTGAAATGGCCGGAGTGCAGCTATGGAAGGTCGCTCCTGAACCCTTCAAGAACAGTGCCCTCCGTTTTGCGACTGCGCTCGCTCCAGAGTTCCTAGACGGGGAGACGATCGATGCTCTACTGAAACTGTTTGAAGGGAACGCAGCAGAACGTGCGGGGTTCTACTCACGTCTCTACGCAACCCGGTCCGCGGTATCACACCCGCTCAATGCCGAATTTCTTGACAAGGTTCTCCGGCCAATTTCCCCGGCAGGCGATAGAGATCTATCGTG
Organism: uncultured Spartobacteria bacterium; assembly: GCA_903831635.1. Lineage (GTDB taxonomy): Bacteria > Verrucomicrobiota > Verrucomicrobiia > Chthoniobacterales > UBA6821 > UBA6821. The sequence goes on along the minus strand of CAIKYN010000185.1, from coordinate 8,935 downwards.
GACTGAATGGATCCGCCAAACCCGAAGCGAACGTTTTACTGATATTCTCGCCTTGGAAACGACATGGAAATCGCGGCTATCCGGTAGAAGCAAATCCGATCAACTACGGCTACAGTGGTTGATGTGGCATCTCACTAGCACCGACCGCGAGCTCAGGGATGTCGCTACGCGGGCAATCTATTGGTTTGGACGCGGCGATCCGCCAGCTCTGTTTGAAGAAGCGATTAACTCACTAGAAATTAATGATCCGTATATTCCTGAGCGAATGATGGCTGCCAGCTATGGCGTGGCTATGGCGCACAGTGCAGGTGTTGAACGCGAGTTTTTCGCTTCAGAAGAGTTGCCAGGATTTGCTCGGGAGGTGTATGGCGCAATTTTTGCCGAGGACGCTCCTTGCTCGACCACCCACATCTTGCTTCGGGAGTATGCGGCCCGGGTAATTGAGTTGGCCAACCTGCTTAGTCCCACTCATTTTTCGGTTGAAGAGCTCACAAAATCGACTGCACCTTTCTCAATGTCAGATTTGTCAAATTGGGGGTTGAAGGAGAGGTCGGAGGAAGGGACCGAGGCTGCTTCAGGGCCATCACCATTCCGGATGGATTTCGAGAATTATACCCTTGGTCGGTTGACCCCAAATCGTGCGAACTATGACTATGAGCATGAAGGTTACAAGAATACGAAAGCTCGTATTTTGTGGCGGATTGATCAGCTAGGCTGGTTTTCAGGCAGCTTTGACGAAATTGATAGCCGAATCGCAAGTGATCAGAATTGGAGTAGATCGTCCAATGATCCGAAGAAGACCGATCGATATGGAAAGAAGTATTCGTGGATCGCTTACTTCGAAATGGCCGGACTGCTGCACGATCTGGGGGTAATCGATCGCACCTATGGGCGTGAGCGAACTTCGGATGTTGATATTGATCCTAGCTTTCCTGAGCGAGTACTAAAATTTAGTCTCTTTGATTCTGACATCCTCGGCTCTCCAGAAATGGATATGGCTGACTGGATTGCAAATGGGGAGCAACCGGATATAGCTCCCTATCTCAGGGTTCACCGCATTGGAGACCATGAGGGTCCGTGGGTGGCACTGGACGGATTTGTCGTTCAGGAGGATGAAGAGAGAGGCCGAAGATCGTTCTGCTTTATTAGGAGCTTCATCATTGCGAATGCCAGTTCGGAGGCCTTCCTCAAGAAATTGGCAGATCAAGAGCTGGGAGGCCGATGGCTACCCGAGAAGCCATCTGTCATATACACATTCGAAGGGGAAATCCCTTGGTGCGCTACCTATCCGGTCAATGGCCCAACCGAGTTCTCATTCATCGAGAATGAACGGACCGTAAAAGTTCGGAAAACGCGACAGGAGTTGTTTCTCGACGACCAACCGTTGACTCACTCCCAAATGGAATTTCTTAAGCGAAAACTATTCGACAGTGATTGCACTATAGATGAGGGGGGGCTTGCGGACGCTGAAATCGAAAGGATCGAGGCTCGAGCGATTCCGTTCGAAGCCGATGAAATCGAACGGGATTTGACAAGATTTCAGACACTAATTCCCGTCTGCGACTTCGGATGGGAGGGATATCAAACCTCGGCTAGTGATGCGGGGCATGCAGTTACGCTTGCCAGAGAAATAGCAGATGCCCTCCATCTAGTTAATCGCCCTCAAGAGTTCGACTTATTCACTAAGAACGGTGAACGAGCATCATTGAACATTTCTGACCACTGCAAAGATTTTAATAATCATCAGTCATTCTTCTTCATTAACGGCGATCTCTTGAATCGTTATCTTGAACAAGCCGATTCTTCGCTCATCTGGACTATCTGGGGCGAGCGTGAATACTCGTCAAGGCAAGCGAGCACTCTTTTCCAAGGACCGAATCGTCCCAAGCAAACCCATGGAAATATCAAAGATATTCGCATTTTAACGCAATGAAACCCGGAGAATACAAAACCGTCCAGGGCCGGATTCTTGCCTATGCGCAGGAGATCGGATGGAGCTTTGTGTCTCGGGAGAAAGCAGAGAGGCGGCGTGGCGTGGAAAGGATGAAGGATGAAGGCGGAGTGATTAAAGGCGGTTCGCTTATCTTTGACGATCTCCTCGACGCCAAGGTGCGGGAGTTCAACCCTCGCTATGCCGAGGTGGAGGGAGTGCTGCCGAGCAAGCTCCGTCATCTCCATACCGACATCTACGGCAATCGGGAATTCCTCGATCATCTGCGGAATCGGGGGAAGTTCTTCGACCATGAGGAGAACCGTGAGCGCGATCTTATCCTGATCGACTACGAGAATCCCTCCCGCAACACCTACGAGGTGACCGAGGAGTGGGCCTATCACAATGGTCACTACGGCACTCGGCAGGATGTCGTCTTCCTGATCAATGGCATCCCGGTGCTCGTGATCGAGTGCAAGAATGCCAACAAGGACGAGGCGATCGCCCTGGGGGTGGATCAGATTCGCCGCTACCACCGGGAGACACCGGAGCTGTTCATCCCTCAGCAACTCTTCACCGCCACGGATGCCATCGGCTTCTCCTATGGGGTGAGCTGGAATACGGTCCGGCGGAATATCTTCAACTGGAAGAACGAGGAGGTCGGAAAGCTGGAGGAGAAGGTCAAGAGCTTCTGCGCGATCCCGCAGGTGCTCGCCTTCCTGAAGGACTACATCGTCTTTGCCGAGAAGGATGAGGAGCTGAACAAATACATCCTCCGCCAGCATCAGACGGGAGCCGTGGAGGCGACTGTCACCCGAGCTCTCGATCCAAAGCGTACCCGCGGACTGATCTGGCACACGCAGGGGAGTGGGAAGACCTTCACGATGATCAAGGCGGCGGAGCGGCTCTTCCGTGCTCCCGGGGCCGTCAAGCCGACGATTCTCCTAATGATCGACCGCAATGAGCTGGAGGATCAGATGCTCAAGAACCTCTCCGCACTCGGTCTCGGTAATCTGGAACATGCCGACAGCATTGCCCGGCTCAATCAGCTCCTGCGCGATGACTACCGAGGCATCATCGTGACGATGATCCATAAGTTCCGCGATATGCCGGCGGATCTGAATCTGCGGAAGAATATCTATGTTCTCATCGATGAGGCGCACCGGACGACGGCTGGTGATCTCGGGAACTTCCTCATGGCGGGACTCCCCAATGCCACCTTCATCGGCTTCACCGGGACTCCGGTGGACAAGACGGTCTATGGGAGGGGGACCTTCAAGACCTTCGGTTGTGAGGATGATCAGGGCTACCTCCACAAATACTCCATCGCTGACAGCATCGAGGATGGCACCACCCTGCCGCTCTACTACCAGCTTGCCCCCAATGAGCTGCTCGTCCCGCATGAGACGCTCGACAAGGAATTCCTCTCTCTCGCCGAGGCCGAGGGGATGGCCGACATCGAGGAGCTGAACAAGATCCTGGAGCGTGCGGTGAACCTGAAGAACTTCCTGAAGGGGAAGGAGCGCATCCAGCAGGTGGCGAAGTTCGTCGCCAAGCACTACACCGAGAATGTGGAGCCGCTGGGATACAAGGCCTTCCTTGTCGGCGTGGATCGTGAAGCCTGCGCCCTCTACAAACTCGCGCTCGATCAGATTCTGCCGCCGGAGTATTCCGAAGTGGTCTATACGGGGAATAACAATGACTCGGCCCTGCTGAAGGAGTTCCACCTTGATCCGAAGAAGGAGCGGCAGATCCGTAAGAGCTTCGGGAAGCTCGACCAGCAGCCCAAGATCCTGATCGTCACCGAGAAGCTGCTCACGGGATTCGACGCCCCTGTGCTCTACGCCATGTATCTCGACAAGCCGATGCTGGATCACACCCTGCTCCAGGCGATTGCCCGGGTGAACCGACCCTACGAGAACGAGGCGCAGGAGATGGTGAAGCCGCACGGCTTCGTCCTCGATTTCGTCGGGATCTTCGACAAGTTGGAAAAGGCCCTCGCCTTCGATAGCAAGGAGATCAACGCGATCGTCAAGGACCTGAAGCTCCTGAAGGTGCTCTTCCAGCAGAAGATGCAGACCAAGGCCCCGGCCTATCTCGGCCTGATCGAGCGGAACTTCAACGACAAGGACATCGATACCCTGATCGAGCATTTCCGCGATCCCGAGCGGCGAAAGGAGTTCTTCAAGGAGTACAAGGAGATCGAGATGCTCTATGAGATCATCTCGCCGGACGCCTTCCTGCGGCCCTTCATCGATGATTTCACGACGCTCTCGGCGATCTATGACATCGTCCGCAAGGCCTACACCAGGCGGGTGATGGTGGACCGGGATTTCCAGAAGAAGACCAATGCCCTCGTGCAGGAGCATGTGGGGGGCTACACCTCCGACGGACCGCTCGATCCGGTGAAGATCGACGGCACCACCATGGAGCTCATCACGAAGAAGCGCGGGGGCGAGGCGACCAAGGTGATCAATCTGATCAAGAGCATCCAGAAGACGGCTGAGGAGGAGAGCGATGATCCCTTCCTGATCGCCATGGCTCAGCGTGCCCAAGCGGTGCAGGAAAGCTTCGAGCAGCGGCAGACGAATACGGCGGAGGCCCTGGAGCTACTTCTCAAGGAGGTGAGCCGCAACGAGGAGCGTAAGAAGGAACAGGCCGAGAAGGGCTTCGATGGATTGACCTTCTTCGTCTACCGCACCCTGCTCGATGCCAAGGTCGCCAATGCCGAGACTGTAAGCCGGAAGATCAAGGAGGCCTTTGCCGCTAATCCCAACTGGAAACGTAGTGAGGCGGCTCTCCGGGAACTGCGGAAGACGGTGACCTTTGCCGTCTTTGCGGAAATGGATGATCTCGATGCCGTGACGCGGATCGTCGATGGGCTCTTCACCCTGCTGGAGAAAGCCGACCGGATCTGATGAGCGAGTCAGCGAGAGAGAAGTTCCGCGCCCGAATCCTCGAATGGGCTGCCAAGCTGGATGTGAAAGCCACAGCCATCTACATCCGTCCCATGAGTAGGAAATGGGCCTCCTGCTCCACGGCAGGCACCCTGAGCTTCAACGATGAGCTAGTGGGGATGCCTGTCGAGCTGGGTGACTATGTGATCGTCCACGAACTGCTCCACTTCTCAGTCCCCAATCACGGCAAACTCTGGAAAAGCCTGATGCGCGCGCATCTCGGCGACTACGAAGTCCTCGAAAACAGACTGAAAAAATTTAGCGGCTCAATAATTACTAAAGGCTCTGAAGTTTGGATGTCGCAGTAGGCAGCCAAGCGAAGCTGTAATGAATCATATTGCCTCGCCGTCTCCCGACGGCCTCACCCCTACGGGGCTGTGCTTTGCACAGGCTACTCCGTGCTTCCCAGCACTCGGCGTTGCGAGCGCAGGCGAACACCCTGCAGCGCTGAAATCCCAAGCCTTCCTTACTTAGCTTTGACGCGCTCGATGTGAGCCCCCAACCCATTCAGCTTCTCATCAATGGCTTCGTACCCGCGATCGATGTGGTAGACGCGGTTGATCTCGGTCACTCCATCTGCTGGCAGAGCGGCGAGGACGAGGGCGGCTGAAGCGCGGAGGTCGCTGGCCATGACGGGAGCACCACTGAGACGCTCCACGCCATGGATGGTGGCGTGGTGGTCGATGAGTTCGATGTTGGCACCCATCCGCTTGAGTTCGGCAACATGCATGAAGCGCTGAGGAAAGACGGTTTCGGTGACGACGCTGGTGCCATTCATGGTGGCGAGCATGGCGCAGAACTGCGCCTGCATGTCAGTTGGGAAGCCGGGGTAGGGGATCGTCTCGAGATGGAGCGGCTTGCGGGCACCATTCGGTGAGATCGTGACGGTGTCGCTGGTGTGGGAGAGATTGAATCCAGCCTCCTTCAGCGCGTGGATAACAGCTCCGAGATGCTCGGGCTCGGTCCGCGTGATGGTGACGCGCGTTCCAGCAATGGCTCCGGCGACGAGGAAGGTACCTGCCTCGATGCGGTCGGGAATGACGGTGTGATTTGCCCCGTGGAGTTCTGCCACTCCCTCGATCTCGATATGCTGGGTACCTGCTCCGGAAATCCTGCCCCCCATGGCGGTGAGGAAGCGCGCCAGATCGACAACCTCGGGCTCCTCGGCGGCTCCCTCGATGACGGTTGTACCCTCGGCAAGGACTGCGGCCATCATGATGTTGCCAGTGCCAAGGACAGTCGGTCCGTGGCGACCGCGCAGGTTGATGCGGGCTCCCTTCAGCTTATCGGCATGGAGGAAGATATCGCCTCCTTTGACGGTTACCTTCGCGCCGAGGGCCTCAAAACCTTTCAGGTGGAGGTCGATCGGACGGTCGCCAATGACACATCCGCCGGGAAGGGAAACCTTCGCAGACTTCTCACGACCAAGCAGGGGACCAAGGATGCAGACGGAAGCCCGCATCTTGCGGACGATCTCATAGGGAGCCTCGGTGATGATCTTCTCAGCACGGATCTGGACCACGCCACTGGCCCTCTCCACCTCGGCACCGAGGCTGCTGAGGATGGTGAGCATGTAGTGGATGTCGCTCAGATCCGGAACGCGGTCGATCACGCACTTTTCCTTGGTGAGTAGTGTGGCGGCGAGGATCGGCAGGGCGGAGTTCTTGGAACCTCCGATGCGGACGTCACCCTCGAGGCTCTTGCCTCCGTGAACGAGAATCTTATCCATGATGCGTTACTTTTCTTTCTGATCTAGAGCCCATTACTGCTTCACTGCTTCAATAAAGCGCGGGATTCCTTGGTAATCCGGGAGGGCAACAATGTCGCGATAATTATGCCCGGCAAGGCATTTCATGACCTCCTCGGATTGATCGATGCCTATCTCCAGAAGCAGGTGTCCCCCTGGTGAGAGGCGTTCGTAGGCTAGGAGTGCGAGTCGGCGGATAAGGTCAAGACCGTCAGTTCCCCCATCGAGCGCAAGTAGAGGGTCGTTCTGCACTTCGCGGCTGAGTATGGGGATCTCGGCGGAGGGGATGTAGGGGAGGTTCGCCGTGATCAGGTCAAAGGATGCGTTTAAGGATTCAGGGATGAGGTCAGCTTCGTGGAAGGAGATGCGATCTACTCCAAGGAGCACTGCATTCTCGCGGGCGAGAGACAAAGCCTCCGGAGAAATATCCGTGGCGGTGACGGAGGCCTCGGGGCGCTCGAAGGCCAAGGTGAGGGGAATGATGCCGCTACCGGTGGCCACATCGAGGATGGAGGAAGTGGGAGAGGAGAGGTTGGTGTAGGTCAGGGCTCGCTCGACGAGTTGCTCGGTCTCAGGGCGTGGGATGAGGGCCCGGGAGTCGCTCTTGAAGGTGCGTCCGCAGAACTCCACGGTGCCCAGGAGATGCTGAAGCGGAATGCCGGTGCCGCGCTTGCGGATCAGATCGCGCAGGGGGGCTCGTTCGCTCTCGCCGAGAGGACGGTCGAACTGCAGGTAGAGATCCATGCGCTTGAGTCCCAGGACATGGGCGAGCAGATGCTCGGCATTGAGGCGGGGAGACTCCACCCCCTGCTTTCCCAGAAACTCGGAGGCTCCCTTGAGCACTTCCAGCAGGGACATCATGGCGGTTGCCATGCTACTGGGAGACCGAGGCCTCGAGGCGTTGCTGGGTATCAGCGGCCTCGATGGCGGCAATCAGGTCGGCGATCTCTCCCTCCATGACGCGGTCAAGGTTGTAGAGGGTCACTCCGATGCGGTGCTCGGTGAGGCGATTCTGCGGGAAGTTGTAGGTGCGGATCTTCTCCTCGCGGCCGCCGGAACCGATCTGGCTCTTACGATGGGCGGCGTACTTCTGAGCCTCCTCCTCGCGCTTCTCCTCGAGGAGGCGTGAGCGCAGGATGGTGAGGGCCTTCTCCTTGTTCTTCTGCTGGCTGCGGCCATCCTGACAGCGGACGATCTTGCCCGTGGGGATGTGCATGACCTGCACTGCGGAGTCGGTGGTATTGACCCCCTGGCCTCCAGGACCACCGGCGCGGCAGACCTCGATGCGGAGATCCTGGGGTCGGAGTTCGATATCGACTTCCTCGGCCTCGGGAAGCACGGCAACCGTCGCCGTGGAGGTATGGATGCGGCCTTGGGCCTCGGTGGCAGGAACGCGCTGGACGCGGTGCACGCCGCTCTCGTAGCGGAGTCTGCGGAAGACATCATCCCCAAAGACCTGGAAGATTACTTCCTTGAACCCACCGGCATCGTTCGGACTTGCCTCGATCATTTCAAAGCGGAGACCCTCGGTCTCGGCGTAGCGGGTGTACATCCGGTAGAGATCCCCCGCGAAGATGGCGGCTTCGGAACCTCCTGTTCCGGCACGGATTTCGACGATGGCATCACGGTCATCATCAGGCTGGGGAGGAAGGAGCGAGACGAGGACGGTCTGCTCGAGCTTCGGTATCCTGGCATTGATCTCCTCGATCTCGGCCTTGGCCAGTTCCGCCATCTCGGCATCATTTCCGGAGGCGAGTTCCTCGTTCTCGGCAAGCTGGGTCCGGCAGCTCTCAAGCTCGTCCCACGTGGAAATGAGTTCCTTCACCCGGGCATGCTCTTTGAGCACCTCACGTGCTTTTTTGGCATCGTCGAAGAGGGAGGGATCAGTGATCTCCTTTTCAAGCTCCTCGAAACGCTGACGCCTCTTGGCAATCAGCGGTTTGAAATCAAGATTCATGGCGTGTACTCCCTTTCATTTTCGGGAGCCGCCCGGCACCGGCCTATTCCGGTGCCAATCGTCCTCCCGACACATGGTCGGGAAGAAGGAAGCTAGGCCTTGGTGGCGGAGAGCTTCGGCTTGGACGCGCGGGTGGCGCGGACATTGCCGTAGCGGCGTGTGAACTTCTCGATACGTCCTGCCGTGTCGATGAACTTCTGCTCACCGGTGAAGTAAGGGTGGCAGGAAGAGCAGATACCGATCTTGATATTATCGCGGGTCGAGCGGGTCTGGTAAGCGGTACCGCAGGCGCAGATAATGGTCGTCGGGTTGTAGTTGGGATGAAGACCGTCTTTCATAAGAGT
>CAIKYN010000184.1 GCA_903831635.1 uncultured Spartobacteria bacterium | reverse complement strand
GCAATGGCCGCAGCTCCCTCTCCGATCCAGCCAATGGCGGGACCGAGGGCAATTCCGCCGTGACGGAACTTTCCTTCACTCCGGAGATCCTCCATGACCTCCCACAAGGCATCATCGTTTACCTGGGCCTCACGGATATTGTGGAGTTGGAGGATATCGATGTGATCGGTGCCGAGTCGTTTGAGCGCAGACTCCACGGCACTCCTGATGGCTGCTGGACTAAAATCCTGGGGAATTTCTTTCTGACCACGCCTCCCATCGCCATGGTTCACGAAATCATAGCCGACCTTAGTGGCGATCACGATCCGAGATCGCTCGGTTGGTGGGAAGGCCTTGGCAATGAGCTCCTCGCTCCTTCCGTTGCCATAGGTATCTGCAGCGTCGAAGAGCGTGATGCCGAGATCGGCGGCCTGCCGCATGAGGAGTACCGCTTCCTCGTCGGTAAAGTTTCCCCACCATCCCGTAGAGACAGTCCAGAGACCAAAGCCGATTTCACTTATTTTGAGATCCGAGTCCTTATTGAATGTGCGATACTTCATCGTTGGATCATTATAGCATCCTGATGATTGACAATCCAAGCTTCGTGACTTGGAACGGCATTTGCTGGCAAGGAAGTCAGAGGAGCTGTTAGTGGATTGACTGGATCTTTCGGGATTGCCACAACAGGCCATCCCGAAGAAATCAACAATCTGCCAAGGCTGCACCCCCAGAACCAATTTTCACTCTCATGACGACACCATCCACCTTTCATTCCAGTCTCGACACCTCCGTAACCGGACTCAAAAGCCTGATCGAGAATCAACTCCGATACAGCCTCGCGAGGGATCCTAATACCGCTTCGAAACGCGATTGGTGGCTGGCCACCTCCAAGGCCGTCCAGTGCCTGGTTATCGAACGCTTGATGGCAACCCAGACGAAACATCGAAGCGGGAATGTGAAACGTCTCTACTACCTCTCCCTTGAGTTCCTGATGGGGCGTCTCTACATTAACAACTTCCACAGTGCAGGCGTCTTCGAGAATATGAAGATCGCCATCAGAGAACTCGGTCTCGATATCGATGAGTTGCGCGAGGAGGAGTATGACATGGGGCTTGGCAATGGCGGTCTTGGACGTTTGGCCGCCTGTTTCCTGGATTCGTTGGCAACCCTCGACTTGCCGGCGATCGGTTACGGCATCCATTACCAGTACGGGCTCTTCAAGCAGGAATTCCGGAACGGTTATCAAATCGAGCTTCCGGATGACTGGATGAAATACGGAACTCCTTGGGAGATTGTCCGTCCCGAGCACACCACGGAGATTGAGCTTTACGGACATGTTGAGAATGTCTTCGACGATATCGGAAATTATGTTTCGAAGTGGACTGCTACAAAGAAGCTGATCGGTATCCCCTACGATATCCCGATTGCCGGTTACGGAACGACGACCGTGAACTTCCTCAGGCTCTGGTCGTCAAAAGCTGCGGAGGATTTCAATTTCGAGGCCTTCAACAGTGGTGGCTACGACGAGTCGGTGCGTGACAAGAACGCTAGCGAGACCGTTTCCAAGGTTCTTTATCCGAACGACAAGACCGAGAGCGGCAAGGAGTTGCGATTGATCCAGCAATACTTCTTCGTCGCCTGCTCTCTGAAGGACATCATCCGTCGATTCCGAAGGAGCAACACGGATTGGAATACTTTCCCCGATAAGGTTGCGATTCAGCTTAACGACACCCATCCGGCCATTGCCGTGGTAGAGCTTCAGCGTCTTCTCCACGACGTGTACGGCCTTCCCTGGATGGAGTCCTGGTCGATTGTCACCCGCACCTTGGCTTACACCAATCATACCCTTCTTCCCGAGGCGCTTGAGAAGTGGAGTGTCGGCCTCTTCCAAAAGGTCCTGCCGCGTCACCTCCAGATTATTTTTGAGATCAACAAGCGCTTCCTGACGGAAGTCGAGACGATGTGGCCCGGCGATCTCGAGATGGTGCGTAAGCTCTCGCTGATCGAGGAGGGTTCTCCCCAGATGGTCCGGATGGCGAATCTTGCCGTCGTT
>CAIKYN010000183.1 GCA_903831635.1 uncultured Spartobacteria bacterium | reverse complement strand
GTTCCTCCGAATACAAAGCTGTCCTTCGGCAGATCGACGAGCATGTCGTGCCCGTACATCCATCCGAACCAGTGACCATGTTGGGTGCTCTTGGGATAGCAGACGACAAGCGTGTAGAGCGCCGTAGCGGCAGCGAGTCCCGGCACCGTCCATGCGAAGGGGCGCGCTTTCCCTTGTGAGAGTGATGCAAAGAGCATCGCCGCTCCGTAGCTCGCCAGCATGACGAAGAATCCGTAGCAGAGGCTCTGGTACTGGAACTGCATATCCCACCCTGCGTTATCATAGCCGTTGGGGGCTTGGATCGGCTCCAGGAAAGCCGCGAGGCAAAAGCCGATGACCAAGATGTAAAACCAGATCCTTTGCTCACGCGATAATCGCCAAAACAGTGCAAATCCCAGAAGGGCAAAGATCAGGGGGATTGGTGAGATGCTATGGGCAAGAACCTTCCAGTAGACTTTGCAGTATCCGGCAAACTGCTGCATGGCGCTCTCATCATCCGGGTTCTTGGGTCCCTTCTGTTTCTCAGCGGGAGCGACACCCACGAGTTTTCCGACCGTTCCCTGCAATTGGTCGGCCAAGGTTCCCCAATACTGGGACCGGTTGATGGCGTAGAAGAATCCCTCGGGAGTGCTGCAATAGCTCCAGTTCATTGGAGGATTGGTCGAGGAGGCAAACGGCATGTAGGCGTAGGGGAGCAAGCCGACGAAAACCGCAACAAAAAGCAGCAATCCCTGACGCCACTCGGTGAGCTTGCGACGTACGATGATCAGGAGAAGGAATCCGGCCCAGACTGTGTAGAAAAGGCGGACCGCCGCCTTCATGGCCATGAGATGGTATTGATCCGTGGAAAGGTAGGCAAAGCCGAGGTAGAGGAGGCTTGCCACGAGCAAGCTGTAGACCGTGTATTCCCAGAAGAGTTCGGCATGAAGGAGCAGGATGACCATGAGTGGCATGAAGGCCATGGCAAGGGTCATGTGGTGATTGCTCATTCCAAGGCAGAAAATGAAGACCAGCCAGACAAAGGCATTTTTCCAATAGGGCCTCCTGATCCAGATGTAGGTCAGCATGAGATAGATCATCATCAGGCAGACGTGGAGCGCGTAGAGACCCTTGCCGACAACTGCATGGGACCAGATCGGGGTGACCCAGATGAATGTCAGTGTCGAGGTTACGGAGAGAATCGTTGCAGGGACCTTCTTCACTCCCAACCAGCGTGTCGCATTCAATGAGATCAAAGAGAAAACACCGGCGGCAATCGCCGTGCAGAGTCCTGAGAAAAGATTGATTTTCCAGGATCCGTTCCCGAAGGGAATGATATGGCTGAAGAGTCCTGCAAGGATCGTCCAGAGCGGATAACCAGAGGGGTGCATGACTCCGAAATGGAGAGCCGCAGTTGCCATCTCGCCGTCATCGTTGAGGCCGATATTTGGCATCACGGTTGCCCAATACGTCACCAGGGCGATCAGGAAGCAAATGAGAGCGGTCAGTCGCTCATGCTTGTCAAAGATCCGGAAGGGATGAATTCGTTCCTCTTTCGAGTTTGCGGATTCAGGAAGATCTGATGGGAGAGTTGTTGTGAGGCTCATTGGGGTGGGATGAATGAAAAAGTAATGGGAGCGTGGAATCTGATTCAGAGGCAGCTGGAGCGGGGTGATCTCTGGAATCCACTGCTGATCAGCAGACCCCAGACCATCAGGAGCGCCTCGATGACGATCTTCTTCGACATTTTGGAGACACCCTCGATGCGATCGGCAAAGATAATGGGAACCTCGGCCACCTTGAACCCTCGGCTCCAGGTTCGGTGATTCATCTCAATCTGGAAGCCGTATCCGTTTGATTTTACCGAAGGAAGGTCGATTGCCTCCAAGGTCCGGCGGCGCCAGCATTTAAATCCACCCGTGGGATCCCAGACAGGAAGACCGGTGATCCACTTCACATAATAGGAGGCACCCACGCTGAGCACGAGGCGCTTGAGGGGCCAGTTAATAACACGAATTCCCCCGACATATCGGGAACCGATGGCCAGATCAGCACCTGTTGCCCTGATCCCTGCAAGCAGTTTCGGGACATCTTCCGGACTGTGTGAGAAATCGGCATCCATTTGGACGACAAGGTCGTATTCATGTTCGAGGGCCCATTGGAATCCTGCCACGTAAGCGCGGCCCAGTCCGTTCTTTGCGGTTCGTGAGAGGAGATGGAGGCGAGGCTCGCTTGTGGCGGTCTCCGTCACCCACTGGCCTGTCCCATCTGGTGAGCCGTCATCAACGACAAGGATCTCGACGGCATCAGGTAACGCGAAGAGACGCTCGACCAGTTTCGGTAGGTTTTCTCTCTCGTTATAGGTAGGGACGACGACGAGGGTACGTTCGGACATGATGAAAATGGGAAGATGGGTTAAATTAGCGCCTCTTCTCTGCGCGTCGAGTGCCAAAAGAGAAGATCAAGACGAGGTTGCTCTATCGATTATCCTTAGCTGGGATACCGTACTGACGCCGAAGTTGAGCCTCCTCTGCTTCCAGTGTCGAGGCGTTTAGATAGATCGGACCGGCTGACCCTTCCAGATCGATTCTCTGGAAGCCGTTTTGTGGATGTTTGATGGCCTCGCTCACATCAGCCAGACCATGAATCGACATGCCATTGATCGACACGACCACCTTATGTGCAAGCTCCTGCAGACCGATGGTCTGAGAGGAGGGGAGGATGGCAGAAATGATGACCAGTCTCTGCTGATCTTTTGGCAAATCTTCTTGGAAGGTATCCAGTGCTACCAGATTCTGCGGAGCGTCGGTTCTCCAATTACTTCCCCATTCCCGTAGGTAAGGTCTACTGAGCTCCTGAAAGAGTAGCCCGCCAAGGAAGGTAAAGGGAACAGAGTCGCCCTTCAGGCGCGCAGGACTGATTTCAGCCAAGGGATTCCTTCCTTCCAGTGTCAATGTTGCTGTTCCCAGTGTGCCAGTGCCTTCGCCTGCGCTTCGGAAATAAACAATCTCCCCCTTGTCACCGACTGAGGATTCCAGGGTGGCAAGGTTGCTGAAGTTGATTTTACCGAGACGGGGGTCGGTGTAATTTCCCTCGCCATCGATCGTTTTACTTCCGGCACGCACGATCAGATCACCTTTTCTCAGGCCTGCTTTTTCTGCAGGGCCACCCGGTGTGATGGAGGTGATATAGACACCGGTCATCTCCTTGGGAACCCCCAGCCATTTGCTCAAGGTACTTCCGCGTGCCTCTCCATAGGTCAGTCCGGCTCGGGCTAATCCTGAGTATCCGGGCTTTCCGCTCTCTTTCAGGAATCGGGCGATCAGCGGAGCTGGAATGATATCCGCTGACTGAGTGTGGGGATCGTAACGCATCACCAGTCCGGCCAGTTTCCCCCCATTCAGTGCCGGAATGACAAAACTCCCCTCCCGCTGAGGGATTGTCGTGGAAGCACGGTAGAGCAGATACGCACCGCCATCCGAGGAATACGGCATCACGGCGACCGTGGTGACGCTTGCAGGACTGAGAGCTGGTGATCCGTTCGGCTCGAGCTGGAGGATCTCGAGGGAACTCCCTGGGGTGATTATTGAGTCAAGCTGGAGCGGTTGCGTTCCCTTCAGGAATTCAGGCTCCACCGGCTTGAGGACTGCCAGATTGCATTCCTCGTCGATTGCTTCCACGACGGCCGTGCCCTTCGGTCCATCCTCTGGCTTTTCCAAGCCGATATAGGAGGCATGGGCAACCATGTCCGCCGTGACTAACAGGCGTCCTCCCTCGATGATTGTCCCGAGTCCTGCGCGCGTGAACGGCTGCTTCTTGATCCAGGGGCGGCGGTTGTCAGGATATTGGATCGTCGAGGTGACTCGGAGCACTGACGCCCCCAATTGATTCGGCGTGAGGGTATTGGATTTCTTTTCCTGACAACTTGTCATCAGTGCCAGCCAGGCAGCTAGGAAGCCGACCAAGGAGAGGAATCGTTTTATCAAGGACATCTTCCAGAAATTAGAGGTTCCGGGGTGAGGGGACGCCGTAGGTTTGCATGATGCGAGGATTCGCTTTCATGACTTCTTCACGGCTCAGCACGATCGGCACCCCAGTGCCCTCAAGAATCACGACATCATAGTGGGCAGGCTGTTCCAAGGCCGTGGCGACATCAGCGAGCGAGCGGATCTTCCTTCCATTGATGGTGTCGACAATACCGGGCCTCAGACCATCGCATTCCTTGTTCACAGGATCAGCCAGTACGCGGCTTAGAACGACAATCTCGGGGCGCTCCAGATAAAGATGTTTTTCCACGAAGTCCTCGAAGGCCCGCTTGATCCTCAGATCAGCCGTGCTGTCCGCATTCAGGAAGTTTCGGTCGAGCGGTTGGAAGAGCAGTCCCCCATGGAGCAGGTAACGGGGCTTTTCGTCGTAGGCATTTCCCTGCATCTTAAAGGGCCAGGTGCCTTGGAGCGGGAATTCCACTTCAAGCGGTTTTCCATCGCGTAGGATTCCGAAACGAACCTTATCTCCCTCGAATTTCTGTTCCACCACCTCGGTCATGTCGATCGACTGGCCATCGAGTTCGACGCGTCCGTTGCTGGCAATGGGATGACCATCGATGGAAAGGAGCACGTCACCTTTTTGCAGAAACCCATGGGACGACCCCTTTTCCTGAACATCGGTGACAAGGATTCCGCGGTCATCATCCCGGATGCCGAGGGCCTTGCGGGCAGGGGCACTGAGAAGCGGGCGGAAGGTGATCGAGAGGTCGGTGTAGCCTGTATACGTTCCCTTTGAGAGATCTTTCAGAAAACGGTCGATCACAGGGATCGGGATCATGAAGCCGACATTCTGCGCCACATCACCCGAATACCCTTGGAAAGCCACGCCGACCACCTTCCCTTCCTGAAGGACGGGGCCGCCGCTATTGCCGGGATTAATCGCGGCATCAATCTGGATGACCAGATGGGAATCAACGCCGGAGTGGGTATAGAGATCAAAATCGATTTTAGAGACGACGCCTCTGGTCACGCTGAGACGCTCTCCACCAAGGGGATACCCATAAACACTTACCCCGCTCTCGATCAGGGGGACACCCCCGAGTTCCAGCGGGATAGTTCCCTCAAAGAAGGCAGGGTCATCGACACTCAGCAGGGCCAGATCACAATCGTGGGCGATGAACTCCACATGGGCCGTGTAGGGATGACTTAACCGTTCGCGGGTCAGTGTGATGAAGCGTGCATTGCTCACCACATGGGCGTTGGTAAGGATCCGTTTCTTTCCACCGGGAGCCATAATCACAAATCCCGAGCCGATGCCTCCTCCGATATGACCAGCATTCCAAGGGGATGCGTAATCCGCTTCCTGATCGGTCACTTCGATCCTGACCACGCTTGCCGAGAGGTTTTGTCCATTCACGGCTCCGCCTTTGGCGTTTTTGTCTACGGCGGGATCCTTGGCGCAGATCGGGAGAGCGGTCGCGAGAATCAAGCCCAGGATAGGGAGGAATTTTCGGTGGCTCATGAGTCGGATGAGTTTCGCCCAAGTGTCCGAGGAGTGCAACCCTTCCAGAATGACGTTGCCGCACTCTGCTGATTCCCTCATTAATGAAGGAATGAATCATTCGTTCGGTGTCCTTTTTGACTGGGATGGAGTCGTGATCGACTCTTCCTCCCAGCATGAGCGTTCCTGGGATCTTTTGGCGGCGGAACGGGGACTCTCACTCCCTGAGGGACATTTCAAGGCCGGATTCGGCAAGAAGAATGAGGTCATTATCCCGGCGCTGGGTTGGGGAAGCGATCCTCACCTCGTCAAAGTATTGGCCGATCGCAAGGAAGAGCTCTATCGGGAACTCGTCGCCGCAGAAGGAGTCGTCGTACTGCCCGGCGCCCGTGAGTTGCTGCTTGCCCTCAAGGAGGCCGGAATTCCCCGAGCCGTCGGTTCCTCCACACCGCGTGGCAATCTCGATGCGCTTTTTGCCGCGACGGGCCTGGATGCCTTCTTTGATGCTGTCGTCTGTGGCACGGATGTCACTCATGGGAAGCCTGATCCCGAGGTTTTTCTCAAAGGAGCGGCTCTTCTCGGACTCGCTCCTCAGCGATGCATCGTCATCGAGGATGCCTTTGCCGGAATCGAGGCCGCCCGACGGGGTGGGATGAAAGTCGTCGGGGTCGCAACCACGAACCCTCTCGCTTCACTCATCGAGTGCGGTGATTGTGACCTATCCGTGGAGTCACTCATAGAGGTTTCTCCCGAGGTGCTGTCCAAGCTTATGGAATCCTCCGCTGCATGAGCTATCTCGGTTTTCTTGAGCATTACTTGGTCATCCTGCTGATTCCGCTCGCCCTGATTATTGCGGGCGGCCTTTTTGTTATGGCCGATGTGGTCCTTCTTAAGAGGCGAGGGGATGCCGATGGCGTTGTCTCCTTTCTAGGATCTGGCTCCCGTCCCCGTCCCGGACTCCGTCTCGCCTCAGTCTTCTTCTTCACCCTGGCCTCGATGCTGGCGATGCGGGATCTTCTTGCCTTGGGGAAGGATGCTCCTCCAATTCTCTTTGCTCTCCTGATTGGAGCTTCCGCTACAATCCTCTCCTTCCTGATTCTTCTTCTGGGGATCCTTCTCTCACGTGCCCTCGGAGAGGCTCTTCATGAATCGCTTCCCATTAGGGCCGCGGCTCGCCTTGCCCATTGGTTGACCATTTGGCTTGATCCACTTGCGGAGCTGGTCTGGGGGATTCTTTCTTCGTTCCTAAGTGTCCTCCATATTGATCGGACCCGTACCGCCGAGCAAACCGAGGATGAGGTGCTTCAGATGATGGATGAGGGACTGGAGAGCGGCGCCTTCGACGTTGCCGAGAAGGAGATGGTCGAGGGTGTCCTCGATCTCGACGAACAATCCGCTGCGGAACTCATGACCCCGCGCTCGCGTGTGACTTGGCTCGATCTGGATGACCCGAACGAAGTCAACTGGAGACGGATCGCTGGTGCAGGACACTCTGATTATCCCGTCTTTGAGGGGACCCATGACAATATCAGAGGTATCGTCTCGGTGAAGTCCCTCTGGGCCAACATCTCCATGACCGGCTCTGTGAAGCTCGTGGATGTCCTCAATCAGCCGCTCTTTGTCCCCTCCACCATGTCGGCCACCCGCCTTATTGAGGAATTCCGAACGACCCGCCGGCATGTGGCCCTCGTTGTGGATGAGTTCGGTGTCGTGGAAGGAATGGTCACGCTCAAGGATGTGGTCGAGGCGATCGTTGGCCGACTGCCAGAGCGTGGTGTTCGTCAGCATTATCCCGAGATCATTACTCGCGAGGATGGGAGCTGGCTGATCGATGCTCAGCTCGATTTCGAGGAGACATCTCAGGCCATTTCGTTGGAACTACCCGATGAGGAACTTGTGACGAACCGCTACCAGACCATCGGTGGTTTTGTCCTGCATCACCTGGGTCACATCCCGGAGGAAGGGGAGAAGTTCAAGCGGAATGGCTTCTGCTTTGAGATCGTCGATATGGACCGTCAGCGGATTGATAAACTGCTCGTGAGCCGTGATCCGAATCTCTCCTTGCTCGAAGACGAAGAGGAAAAATCGTGATTCTCGCCTCCGCCTATCACCCTGAGCTGTTTCCCATGGAGCACGTCTGGTGGCTCTATGGACTCTTCGTCCTGATGATCCTGGGAAGTCTCTTCCTGGATATGCGGCGCAGAAACGGGAAAGAGCATGAGACCACCTATCGGGAGGCCCTCTTCAATCTGCTTCTTTGGGTTTCCTTGGCGCTGCTTTTCTGTGTCGGTCTCTATTTCTACGGACTACATCTCTTTCCCCAGGATCCAAGACTCGCCGGGTATGATCCTCAGGTTCTCGCCAAG
>CAIKYN010000182.1 GCA_903831635.1 uncultured Spartobacteria bacterium | reverse complement strand
GGCCACAATGCGTACCAACAGCTGGGTCAGCAGCGTATCCTCTGATCCATGTCCGCTCAGAAGCTTCTGATTGGTATCGCGGCAAGCGAGGAAGGCAGAGACCAGGTGATCCCGGTCAAAGCGAGCTGCATTCACGGCAGCGAGTCCAATGCCGTAGGCATTGAGTGTTCCATCCTTTTTCTTGGGAAGATGTGCTGTTTCCTCCGAGCGGAGTCGTTTGAGATCGGAGGCGAAGAACTGTGGCTGGGCGGGGGGGCGCATCTTGTGACGATCCATCAGATCCTTTGCGATCAGAAGATTGCGCACCGTAGGCACGATGGCGGCAAGCAGAATGCCGACCGTGTTTTCTCCCTGGCGGCGAAGTTGGGCCAGCGTGTCGAGGCAGAGCGGAAGATTGCGTTTATTGATGGCGTCGCTCAGGTCGAAGATTCCACCGGCACGGGTGAGGGGAACCAGGTCTCGGACAAGTTGCTCCGTGATGACCTCGCCCTCTCCGGCGGCAGTGGTTAGTTTTGCAAGTTCCGCATCGAGTTGGCCGGTGTTGGTGCCGACTCGGGTGGTCAGCACCACAGCGGCCTGATCCTCCATCCTGACCCCCCGATCGCGGCAGCGATCAATGACCCAGTCGATCAAATCATCCTCCGTGGCACCGAAGCCAAAGTCGGGCTTATCGCAGAGCGTTGTCGAGGCAATGGCGGAGAGAGTTTTGTAAAATGATTTCCGCTTGTCCGGTTCGGGGGCACTGATGAGCAAGGTGATACCCTCCGGAAGTCCCTCTTCCAGCACCTTGAGAAGTTTTTCAAGAGCATCCTGCACCGCCTCGGAGCGTCCCTGCACGGTATCCTTCAAGAAAGTAACACCTTTCATCCAAACAAGTTTTCCGCCGAAGAAAGGAAGTGTTAGGACGGCTTGGAGAGTCTGATGCACCATCTCGATCGAGCAGTCGACCGTATCAGCCGGAGCCTCGATAACCTCCAAGCCGAATTCCCCGCCATCAGTCGGGGCCAGTTTTGCAGCAAGTCCCTGAGCCGTCCGACGGACCTCGGCCTCATCACTTCCAGTCACGAAGTGCAGGTTCGGATTCTTGGCAGCGGCTGGGGCTTTGCGGGTGGCCATCAGGGGAAAGGATGAAGGATGAATTTAGAATTATGAAGGATGAAGGGGGATAATTAGCGTTTCCACCCTTTCTTTGATTTGGCGGATTTACCCGCATTTGCCTTGGGGCGATTGGTCATGGAGGAGGTTACGGCGCCTCCACCTTTAAGTTCCATGATCTGATCGCGAAGGAGGGCGGCGCGTTCGTACTCGAGTTTTTTGGAGGCCTCCTTCATCTCCCCCTCTAACTCCCTGATCAGCGTGGCGACATCAAGCGGTTGCTCCTGCACACGGGCCGAGTCGTCATCCTCACCTTCGAGAATGACGCGAAGACTCTCTTGCACGGGGCGCTTCACGCTATGAGGAGTGATGCCGTGCTTTCGGTTATGCTCCATCTGGCGGCGGCGGCGATCTTCGGTGACATCGAGCAGGTCGCGAATGCTGCCGGTGATCTTATCGGCGAAGAGAACGACCTCACCATTGACATGTCGGGCGGCACGACCGGCAGTCTGAATCAGCGAGGTGCGGCTTCTCAGGAATCCCTCCTTATCGGCATCCAGCACGCAAACGAGACTCACCTCGGGAAGATCAAGCCCCTCACGGAGCAGATTGATACCAATCAGAATGTCGAATTCCCCAGCCCTCAATGAACGGAGGATTTCCACCCGCTCGATGGTGTCGATGTCGCTGTGCAGATAACGAACCTTGAGTCCCACATCCTTGAGGTAGTCGGTGAGATCTTCGGCCGTGCGCTTGGTGAGGGTTGTGATAAGTACCCGTTCACCGATTTCTACACGGCATCGGCAGAGCTCGATCGTCTCATCGATCTGCCCCTTGAGTGGTCTTATCATGATGCGTGGGTCGAGCAGACCTGTGGGTCGGATGATTTGCTCCACGATCAGCTGAGAGCCGGGCGTTGAGGCGTCGAGTTCCTCGCCCGCTGCATTGGGCTTGATGAGGGAGAGGGGCAGAGGATCGGATTGCAGTGTGGCAAGATCAACAAAGCCGGTGTTTCCCACCACGCTGTTGCGCAGTTCGAGTGGAGCCGGAGTTGCACTGATGTAGAGTCCCTGCCCGGTCATCTGCATGAACTCACCGAAATTCAGCGGACGGTTGTCGAGTGCGCTTGGCAGGCGGAATCCATATTCGACCAGGGTCATCTTACGGGCACGGTCGCCAGCATACATGCCGCCAACCTGAGGAAGTGTTGCATGGGATTCATCCACGATCAGGAGGGTATCCTCCGGTAGGAAATCCATGAGCGTGTAGGGACGGACGCCGGGATCGCGACCGGTGAGATGACGCGAGTAGTTCTCAATGCCGTTGCAGTAACCCATCTCCTGCATCATCTCGAGGTCGTACTCAGTGCGCATTTTCAGTCTCTGTGCCTCGAGGTACTTGCCGTTCTCTTCGAACCAGGCCACCCGCTCCACCATTTCGGTACGGATATTCCTCATGGCAGCCTGCATTTTGTCTTTAGGTGTGACGAACTGCTTGGCTGGAAAAAGCGTAAGATGGGTCAGGTCTCCCCTGGATCGTCCAGTAAGAGGATCGAAGAGAGCCATCCGGTCGATCTCGTCGCCGAAGAATTCGATGCGTACCGCCTCCTCGTCATTCTGCGCGGGGAATATCTCAAGGACGTCACCCCGTACTCGGAATTTTCCCCGGGCGAACTCGATCTCATTCCGCTCATAGAGCATCTCGACAATCCGCTTAAGCACCTCCTCTCGGGTGATTCTATCACCCTTTTTCAGGGTCATCACCATCTGCATGAAATCCTCCGGCGAGGCCAATCCGTAGATGCAGGAGACGCTCGCAACCACAATGACATCTCTGCGTGTCAGAAGGGAACTGGTCGTGGAAAGGCGTAACCGCTCAATCTCCTCATTGATTGAACTGTCCTTCTCGATGTAGGTGTCCGAGCGCGGGATATAGGCTTCCGGTTGATAGTAGTCGAAATAGCTAACGAAGTACTCGACGGCGTTGTTCGGGAAGAACTGCTTGAACTCCGAGTAGAGTTGCGCCGCAAGCGTCTTGTTATGTGACATGATCAGCGTTGGCCGATCGAGATTCTGGATAATGTTCGCCGCCGTGAAGGTCTTTCCGGAGCCGGTAACTCCCAGAAGCGTCTGATGCCGGTTCCCCATTCGGATCGAGCGTGTCAGTTTCTCGATCGCCTGACCCTGATCCCCCTGGGGCGTGTAATCGGATCTCAGGTC
>CAIKYN010000181.1 GCA_903831635.1 uncultured Spartobacteria bacterium | reverse complement strand
TGCCGGTATCGAGCAGAAGGTCCCCGATCTTCTTTCCCTGATTCCTGCCTTCAAGCCCGATGAGACCCTGGCAACCCGTAAGGCCGGCAGCATCGTCCTTCAACCCATCTCCAAGGCAATGCCTCTTCTTGTCAGTGGAAGCGCCGATCTCTTCGGTTCCACTCTGAACTACATCGAAGGGGGAGGAGACTTCACCGATCAGAACCGTGAGGGTCGGAATATTCACTTCGGTATCCGTGAGCACGCCATGTGCGCGATTATGAACGGCTATGCCTATGACGGTATCTTCCGCATCGCGGGTGCTACCTTCCTGGTCTTCAGCGACTACGGACGTCCCTCCATCCGTGTGGCTGCGCTCTCCAAGCTGCCGACGACCTACATCTTTACCCACGACTCCGTCGCGGTTGGAGAGGACGGACCGACTCACGAGCCTGTTGAGACTGTTGCAGCTCTCCGCGCGATCCCCGGTCTGGATGTCATTCGTCCCGCCGATCCGGAGGAAACCGCCGGGGCATTCGCTGCCGCCATGGAGCACACGGATGGGCCGACACTTCTCGCGCTCTGCCGTCAGAATCTGCCGAACCTTAACGATATCCCCGTCGATGTGCGTCGTCAGGGTGTTTTCAAGGGTGCCTACATCGCCCACAAGGAGACGGCGTCTCTTGAGCTTATCATTCTTGCCTCTGGCAGTGAGTTGAATGTCGCTCTCGATGCCGCCAAGACTCTTGGCGCTGGAGTGCGTGTCGTCTCGATGCCTTGCATGGAGCGCTTCGAGCGTCAGGATGCCGCTTATCGTGAGGAGATTCTTCCTGCGAAGTGCCGCAAGCGTGTCTCCATCGAGGCTGGTATCTCTGATCCTTGGTTCCGTTATGTCGGTATCGATGGCAAGACCGTGGCCATTGATCGCTTCGGTCTGAGCGCTCCCGGAGGCACCGTCCTCAAGGAACTCGGCATGAGTGTCGAGAACCTGGTGGCCGTGGCCAAGTCTCTCTAAGGCTTCCTTCGGAAATCTTCATCAGTTGCAAGCCGGAGGGGTGACTTCCTCCGGCTTGTTGCTATCTTGGTACCGTGATGCTTGCCATTGCCTGGTTCACGTTCAGCTTTCCCGACTTTCAGTATGCTTTCCTGAGCATACTGCTCGAGGGTTTGCCCTTCCTGCTCGGGGGGGCGATCCTTTCCGGTTTGCTGGAGGAATTCTTGCCGCAGTCGCTGATGACACGCTTGCTTCCGAAGAATCCACGAGTTGCCATCGTGGTCAGTGGACTGCTCGGAGTGATCTTCCCTGTCTGTGAGTGTGGTATTGTTCCGGTAGTGAGGCGTCTGCTTAAGAAGGGTCTGCCTGTTTCGTGCGGCGTCACCTACATGCTTGCCGCCCCAATCGTCAATCCATTGGTGATCCTGAGCACACTTGCGGCATTCCGAGGGCAGGGGGCTTGGGAGATGACCATTCTCAGGTTTGGACTTGGACTCTCGGTTGCCATCTTGGCTGGTTGGGTCGTCAGTTACTGCTCACCTGCATCGATTCTCCGACCAGGTCTCCTGAGTCCCGACCACGACCATGATCATCATCATGGCGGATCGGGAGGGATGCTTGATCGACTGCAGAATGCCTCCTTGGTTGCAACGAAGGATTTCCTCGATGTGGCGGTCTTTTTCGTCATTGGTGCTGCTGCCGCCTCTCTCTTCAGCACGGCGGTGAATCAGGAAATCATTCTTCCTCTGGCGGCGAACCCTCCGCTGGCCATTGTCTCCCTGATGGGACTCGCCTCTGTCCTCTCGGTTTGCAGCACAACGGACGCCTTCATTGCGGCGACGCTCACCACGTTCCCGATGGCTGCCAAACTCGCCTTTTTGGTGTTCGGCCCGATGCTCGATTTCAAACTCCTCTTTCTCTACGGAGCGGCCTTCTCCAAGCGCTTTATCATCGTGCTCGCGCTTGGTCTCTTCGTGGTAATTGGTCTTCTCTGTTGGAGACTCTCCACCCTGAATCTTGCTTGGTGATCACCTCATGAATCACTCCGACACAGCCTCATTCTCCATCAAGGGACTCCGGGATTCCCTCCTACTCCTGCTCTGGGGTGGATTCGTTCTCTGGCTCTCCTTCTCAGGACAGCTTTCCATCTATCTCCACCCCTCGCTTCAGCCTTACACCACGGCTTCCGGTGTGGTCTTCCTGTTGCTTTCGATTTTCGGGTTCAGCTCAGTTTTTCCTCTCTCAAGACATACGTATAAGCATAAGCATCACGAGTGCGGCTGTGATCATCACCCCCTTGGGGAGCAGCATGGTCTTCACGGCCATGGTCATGGCGAGACTGAATCCCACGAGCATCATCATCACGGCACTGGGGGTGGAGTGGGAGCGATGATTTTCAAGACCATCCTGCTGCTTCTCCCTTTGGCAATCATCGTTTCGGGGAAGGCCACAGCTTACTCAATCACCACGGTTCAGAACCGGGGCGTCGTCGATAACATCAATAATCTCCCCTCGGCAAAGGCTGGAGCTTCGGCCTCTCCCGCTTCCTCTTCCGGCAGCAAGGGTGTGGCCCTCGCTACTCCTTCAAATACCCCTTTGAATACCCCTTCGACAGATCAGGTTACCAACGCAACTCCTTCTGATCAGACCTCCTCTTCCGGAGGTCCGATGCCGCTTCAAGTCATCGATATGCTCTATGCCGTGCAGATGCCTTCGTATCGTGGGGAGTTTGAGGGCAAGGATGTGGAACTCGTCGGTCAGTATGTTCCGATGACCACGGGTAATCCGAAGGGGGACCGCTTCCAGGCCATCCGAATGTTCATCACTTGCTGTGCTGCCGATGCCAAGCCAGTAGGTGTCACCGTTCAGTACCCGAAGCCGATTAAGGTTTCCGAAATGGGATGGCTCAAAATCACAGGCAAGCCGACCTTCCCCATGGAGGGTGGTAGACGTACGGCAGTGCTTGAGGCAACCAAAGTCGAGGAATGTCCTGCTCCCTCAGAGCCCTTTGTTTACTAGTCCCACTCCTCCTCGCTCCGCATCTGATTCGCGCCGAGGAGAGTGCGATCAGTGAGGGGTGGAAGAGTGCTCAACCCGGTTGGAGCTACGAGTTCCCAAGGGATCATGGGCCGCACCGCTCCTTCAAGACCGAGTGGTGGTATGCCACGGGCAACCTCTCCGATGAGCAAGGGCACGAATACGGCTTTCAGTTGACCTTCTTTCGACAAGGAATTCGTCCCGGGGAGAAGCCTGCCGGTTCCTCCCGATTCCGGGTGATGGACCTTCCTTTTGCTCATTTCGCCTTCACGGATGTCTCGGGGAAGACTTTTCGCTATTACCAATGCTCTTCGCGGGGTGCCTTCGGTGAGGCTGGATTCGGATCGCCTTCCGGAAATGGGGGATCCGGTGGCCGCATGGCCTGGATGGAAGGCTGGCTCATGGAACAGCTTCCCGATGGCTCCTTCCATCTCAAGTCCGAAGGAGTGACTAAGGCCGGAGTCGAGAGGTCCATTGATCTGGTGTTGGTTTCTGATCGTCCCCCACTCATCCATGGGCATGATGGAATCAGCCCCAAGTCATCAGTTCCTGGTCATGCTTCCCACTACTACTCGCTCACTAGGGTTCGAGCCTCGGGTTCAGTGACACTTGATGGCAAGGTTCACAAGGTGAGTGGACTCGTCTGGTTTGACCACGAATGGGCTACTAACTCTCTCGAGGCGGGTGAGGCAGGCTGGGATTGGTCGGGACTTCACTTAAGCAACGGGGATGATCTCATGCTCTTCCGAATTAGGAATTCCGAGGGGAAGACAGTCTTCCTCTCCGGCACCCTCCGCGATCCTCAAGGTGTGGTGACCGATCTGCATGATCTGGAGATAACACCTCAAGGCACCTGGAAGAGTCCTCACACCGGAGGGCTCTATCCGGCTGGAATGGAAGTCAGTATTCCCTCAAGGAAACTAACTCTTTCACTGACTCCCAAACTCAAGGATCAGGAACTCGTCCTAGTTCCTTTTGCCTATTGGGAGGGGGCCGTGCGGGGTGAGGGGAAGTGTGGCAACGATTCCGTGACTGCCGAAGGATATCTGGAACTCACCGGTTATGGAGGAAAAGTGATCGGAGTGAACGGGAAGTGATCTTTGCTAGGTCGTTCTTGATCGAGCTTCCCTAGCGGTCTCCAGCTTTCCTAGGTTTTTATCGGCCCGACAACTCCGCTCTGATCCATGATGGATCCTTTCTTAGATCAAGCACGCCGAAGACGTGTGTCTCTTCTATGGAATCCTGGTAATAGATTCCGAATGGAAAATGTCCGGCGAGCATCCTATGAAATCCGAACTGCTTAGAGTGGATTCCATGGAGAAGAGAAAGACTCTCTAGATCGGTTATAATAGAGTCGGCAAAGTAATCGCCTAAGGCGACCTCGATGGAGTCGTAAAAACCCCGTGCTTTTTCGATGTCTTCAGCGGCCTCAGCCAGTACAACGACTGGTCTCACGATCAGGATTTTTTAAGGCGATCACGGAGTTCCTGAAGAGATAAGAAGACTCCCTTTCCTGACTCCACCTTCTCACGGCGTGCATTGAGAACATCACCATGCCATGTAGGGGAAGAGACCTGCGACTCAGACCTAGAAACCGAAGTCCACAGCAGCTCAATAGCCTGGAGGCGTTCCGGAACCGTCATCTTTTCGATTTCAACGATGCTCATCCAATGGATAGTTATCATTGCTGCAGTTTATCGTCAACCGCTGTGCTGAACACCCCGATATCGGGTAAATTTCGATAAAGACCTGCGTGATCGAGTCCATAGCCAACGACGAATCTGTCCGGGATATCAAAGCCCAAATAGTCTGCCGGGAGATGCCGCGATGACTCCTTCCGGAGGAGGACGCAGGTGCGGACGGATACCGCCCTGCTCTCCATCAATCGATCCTTCAATACGTTCAGTGTCAGCCCAGTATCCAGGATATCATCGACCAGGAGCAGATCCTTTCCTGAGATTCCCTCGGGTATTCCAAAGGGAAGGGAGAGGGTGCCAGAGCTGATCGTTGCTTCCCCATAACTGGAGGCCTTGATCGGAGTGATCGCGAGGGGAAGATGGATCTCTCGTACAAGATCAGCCGCGAAGATCATGCCTCCATCCAAGACCGGCATGACACAGAGATTGCTCCCCGCCAGTTCGCGAGAAATCTGGACCCCGAGTTCTTCGACACGCCTCCTGATGGCGACCCGATCAAGCAGGATCTCTGAAATAGGGGGCATTTTTCAACTATGTCCGAACTTTTTCGAAATATAAAACGGGAATATATCGCGCGAAGACGCGGAGAACGAAGAAAATTAACAGTAACCGACGAAATAGAGGATAATCTCAGACGATTACTGGAAGCCGAGTCGGGCGATCATGTTCAGACCCAGAGCGAAGAGTGCCGCGCCTAGGAAGACACAGACGGGAAGCGTCAGGACCCAGGCCATGAGAATATTCCTCACGGTCGCCATCTGAAGTCCGGATCCGTTTGCAGCCATGGTTCCG
>CAIKYN010000180.1 GCA_903831635.1 uncultured Spartobacteria bacterium | reverse complement strand
TTGCCGAGGTGAAACTGCTGCCGAGTTGGCAGGATTCGCCCGTGCCATTTTGGAGCGTGGAACGAAGGTAGTCATCGAGCGGGACCCGGCATCTCCTCTGCTTGAGCTTTGCGGTACGGGAGGCGACCGGGCGGGATTTCTGAATATTTCGACCGCTGCAATGTTTGTTGCGGCAGGCGCCGGTGCCCGAGTGGTGAAACATGGTAACAGGGGAGTCAGTTCGCGCTGCGGGAGCGCGGACGTCCTCGAGGCTCTTGGGGTTTCCCTGCATCTCAAGCCTTCTTCCGTTCCCTCTGTGCTGGAGCGAGCAGGAAGCGTCTTTCTGCTCGCTTCCGATTTTCATCCCGCGATCAGCTCGCTGGCTCCGCTCCGAAAGTCCCTTGCGGCAGCAGGGCAGATGACCATTTTCAATCTTCTTGGACCTCTTCTTAACCCTGCTCTTCCTGAAGCCCAACTGACGGGTATTTTCAATCCTAACCAATTAGTGTTCTACGCCGAGGCGCTCGGCATGCTTGGGCGGGGAGTTGCCTGGGCTGTTCACGGGGAGGGTCTTCAGAGTGATGGTGGAGTCGATGAACTTTCCATCACGGGCTTTTCCAGAGTGGTGGCATTCCGAAAGCGGAACGATGAGGAGGCTTCGCTTCAGGAGTTTATTATCAATCCACAGGAGCTTGGATTTTCAGCGATTGAATCCCCGGAACTATTGCTCGGAGGTAATGCCCAATCGAATGCCCTTCGTATTCAATCGATTCTCTCGGGAGAAGAAGTGGGAGCCGCCCGCGACATGATCGTTTTGAATGCGGCGGCAGCACTCCATCTGGCCGGACTTGGCGGATCACTTCAAGAATCTCTCTCGCTTGCCGCCGAGAGCATTGCCTCGGGAGAAGCATTCCGCGCCTTGGATCTGCTTAGGGAATCATCAAAATCGCATTCCGCAGACTAAGACCTTTTTTACTTGCCCAAGAACTTTGGCAGTTCCTCGGGGCCGAAATCGGAGAGGATCCTGCCATCAGAGGTTACGAGAACCGGGGCTTTTGACTGGCCTGAAAGTTTCTTCATCTCAGCAAAAGCGTTTGCATCAGTGAGCACATCGATCGCCGTATAGGCATGACCCTGATTGCGAAGCCACGATTCAGCCATATCACACCATGGGCAGCCACTTTTGATATAGAGTTTCATAGATTTCATCGTGAAGGATCATCTCTCTTCTTGCCAGCAATCAGATCATGGCTCAAAGTATTCAATTCTTACGGCGCGTTCGTCTAGTCGGTTAGGACACAGCCCTCTCAAGGCTGGCGCACGGGTTCGAATCCCGTACGCGCTACCATTTTATTGCCACAGGCTGGACGGGTTTGGGTATTCGTTCTATAGGTTGTCTTTGCATGGACAACCCTCCGGACTCGATCGAGCTTTATTGCAGGGCAGCTCATGAATATAATGCCTCCGATCTGATTCTCCACGTCGGAGAGCCACCGATCGTCAGGGTGTCCGGCAGTGTGACTCCCATGGAGGCACCCCCGCTGAGTCTGCCCGACATGTTGGCATTCCGTGCCTATTGTGGTGTTCCCGAGGGGGCTACGGACCATGATGCTAGCTTTGTCTCAGCAGAAGGAATTCGCTTCCGTGTTAACTTCCACCGTCAGCTAGG
>CAIKYN010000179.1 GCA_903831635.1 uncultured Spartobacteria bacterium | reverse complement strand
TTTCGCGGTCTCTCCCGCTCGGGCACCACAATCTCCGTCGGAATGCTTCAGGGAATCAATCGGCAACGGGTCGAGGAATTCAGCTTTGCCCTGGCTGTGATTATCACGCCGCCAGCCATCGCGAAGGAACTGCTGCGCCTCCTTAAAGCTCACACTGAGGCAACCTCCCCTCATCATCTTCTACATCTTCTAGGTCCGGGACTCTTCGGCATGATCGGGGCGTTTGTGGCAGGCCTGTTGGCACTGAAGCTTCTCTCCTCATGGTTGGAAAAAGGTCACTGGGCCTGGTTCGGATATTATTGCATCGCCTTCTCGGGCTTTGTTTTCTTTCTCGCCTCCCGCGGATACTAACGATACACAAAACTCATGAAGTTCTTCACCCTTCCATTAGTTTTAGCAGCTCTCGCTCTGTCAGGTTGCTCCTCGGGCCAAAACAAAGAGACTCTGCTGAGCGCAGCCGGATTCCGCACTGTTGTGCCAACCACGACGAAGCAGATCGCCAAAGTCAAATCACTCCCACAGCTCAGGGTGCTTCCGATCAACAAGAAGGGGCAGACCTACTTCATTTTTGCGGATGCCTCACGCAACATGCTCCTGATCGGAAACCAGAAACAGTACACCCAGTACCAGCAGTACGCACTCCAGTATAAGATTCAGCAGGATCAAGTCGAAGCCGCCTCGCTCAACGCCGATGCCTCTGAGTGGGGTGGTTATGGTGGATTCGGCGAAGGTTTCTGGGGCCCAGGTTTCTATTAATCGTTCCAACAACTTAATGGGGAAGGGGCGCATCCTCACGAATGCGCCCCTTCTCTTTTGTATTCATTCAGTAACCGATTAAAAAGCCTCTGGAAGATTTCACCCAACTGAATCCCAAGAGGAAATCAACCTATTACTCGCTGGGAGTGTAGCGCGTGATCTTGGTGCCCTGTAGTCCCAATCCACCCATCAAGCCTTTCTGTCCCCAGATAAAAGCGGCGATACCGTGCTGGAAGGAGGCAACCGACATGCTTCCTGAGAAGCCCTGATCACCCATCACAAGTCCGGGAGCCGAGCCGATATCGAATCCATCGCTCTTTTTCAAATACTTGAGAGAGCTTTCATCCATGAACAGGAGGGCATACGAGAGCTGTTGGATGCCAGCTTGGATCCCATAACCAGCCGAGGTCATGTTATAGTATCCGGCAACTTCACCATTCTTGAACAGAACGCCGTCACCTCGCTGGGCGGCCACCATGAATCCTGCCTTGATGACTTTGGGGAAAACAAGAACCGCAACCGCCCTCTCTCCAAGTGTTGCCGCCTTGGGGTTGTTTTCGTAAAGGCGGTGGAGCGCCTTTTCGGATTCGTGCCTAAGTTCGGCGGCAGATTCAGCCTTGGCTTGCGGAATAACCAGCAACGCTGCAACGGTTGCAATCAGCGATAGGGGAAGGGTTTTCATAGAGTTGAGTCAGTAGAAAACTCAGTAGATTTTGATTGATTAACGGCGAAGCTGGAGTTGGACATCGGCATTGTTCAGCGAGAGATCCAGAACACGCTGACCTGGAAGCGGCTTCGTACTGAGGCAATCGAGGTTTCCATCACGCCCGATTACGGCAATCGCGAATCCCTTCGGGATATCATAATCGGAGGCCACGGAGGCAGGATCATCCACAAGAATGAACGGGATATTGGAGGGGACACGTCCGCCCTCGGAAGTAAAGGAGGCAAAGAACAGCATCCCTTGAGAAGCCATGCGCTCGTAGAGTCCACGGAACTCATTCATCTGAGCGCGGAAGGCGCGATCCTTGGGAGATGGGGCGATGACGAGGACGACAGGTTTTCCCTTAAGCGATGCGAGGGTAATCTTGCGACCGGCCGAGGCGCCACCGGTAAAGCCAGGCGCCGCATTGACCACAAGAGAATCCTTCGCGAGCAGTCTCCCGCCCTCAACTGCCGGTACAAGCACCGTGAGAAGGAAGAGAGCGACACTTCTAAACCGGGTGATGCTATTCATGAAGGATCGGCGGCAGGGAAAGTAGAGTCAGGAACCCCTAGACAGTCATAAGCTCGGCTTCCTTGTGGGAAACGTGCTTGTCAATGGACTCGACCTGCTTGTCGGTCAGTTTCTGAATCTCCTTTTCGGTGCGCTCAAGGTCATCCTCGGTAATGACTCCTTCTTTCTGAAGTTTTTTAGCTCCTTCCATCGCCTCACGGCGACAGGCACGCACACGGACACGGGTCTCCTCGGCGATCTTGTTGATGGTCTTCACGAGATCCTTGCGTCGCTCTTCGGAAAGTTCGGGAATACGAAGACGAATGAGCTTGCCGTCGACTGCAGGATTAATACCGATCTTACTTTCCTGAATGGCGCGCTCGATATCCTGAACAGTTCCGGCGTCAAAGGGCTGGATCACCAGCAAGCGGGGCTC
>CAIKYN010000178.1 GCA_903831635.1 uncultured Spartobacteria bacterium | reverse complement strand
TACTTTATGCTGGGTAAACTTATCGGCCAACGAGTCGCAACCCGATAATAGCAGAGCAAGTAAGCAGAGGATGCGGGAATAAAAAACCATGGATGAACTCTATCACCCGGGTGAGACACCAAGTGTCCTAGGCCAGAAAAGACTCGTGGGAACGAGGCTTAATCATACCATAGGTAGTCCGAGCTTTTTGCGAGGATGCCTGGTCGGGGACGACCGGCAGATAAAAGGCTTTTAGGCTGAAGACTGAAGGCTGACAGGTTTGAGACCCAAAGAATCCTACCAAGCAAGATGGACACCAAGTGTCTTAGGCAGTCAGGTGCCGGGAGACGGTGCACGGCACAAAGATCCATGGATCAGAGAAAACAGATGTTGTTTACCAAGGGCCTTGGTATAGGGTATGCCTCATGAAGAAAAATGCCGTGAGCTTTGGCCGTCGCGGTGGGAGCGTTAGCAGTCCTGCCAAGGCACTCGCCGCACGTCAGAATATCCTGATCCGCTGGCATGGGAGGCAAGGTGACGGGGTCATCCCAGAACCGGCCCTGATCGACGGGGCCTGGTATCTGGGACACGGTCGCTCAGCCCCGATCGCTCTCTGGGATGCGGAGCATGGAGTCTTCCGGACGATGAGTTGGTCGAGCATGCCGGATCCAGCCTCATATCCCCAAGGCGGGCGAAGGGTTTTCCGTCTGAAGCAGGAGAGGCATTCCCTCCGAGCAGGAGGAACGTTCAGCCCCATGAAACTCATCCCGATCCACCATGAAGCGGAAAGAGGAGATTGAGCACGCGCTGACGGTGTTGGGCCGCAGGATGGCCCTGGACGGAGCTTCCGACATGGAGGTGCTGTGTTGCGGTGCCTCGGCCCTCTGTGTGCTGGGACTACTTTCCCGCTCCACCATGGATGTGGATGTGCTCGGCGTGGTCGTAAGGGATCGGGATCTGGATCCGTGCGAGGTCTTTCCCGTGGAGATGGAGCGAGCCATCGCCAATGCAGGACTGGAACTGGGACTCGCAGACGATTGGTTCAACGGAAGCGCCTCACGTCTACTCGAACGTGGTGTTCCGAAAGGCACGCTGGAGAGATCTCTCGCGCATCGAAAGACGTTCGGGCCCTGCCTCACTGTCCGCTTCCTCGACCGCAGGGATCAGGTCGCGCTGAAACTCTTCGCCTCAATGGATCCAGTCGATGGAATCCGACATCTCAAGGATCTGGAGGAAATCTCACCGGAGGCAGCGGAGATCGAGCATGCCCTCGATTGGATGGCAGGATGGGAATCAAGCGCTGCATTCCGTGCCCAACAGAAGACGATCGTTGAAGGTCTAGGTTTTGCTCACGTTCTCCCAAGACTCGAAAGATCGGATGGAGAGCAAGGCGTGAGAGCGAAGCTATAGCAAAGGCTCGTGGGAACGAGGCTTAATCGTACCGTAGGTAGTCCGAGCTTTGTTCGGATGCCTGGACGGGGAAGACCAGCAGATAAAAGGCCACAGCTATTAAACTGTAGGCTATTAGGCTGTAGGCTGAAGCCCTTTACGAATGGGAAGGCACCACAGAGGGATTCTCGATTCCTCGACATAGGTCTTTGCAACCAAGCCATCCACAGTGCGAAAAACAGTGAAGGGAGCAGCGTTATCCTCGTCCACATCCTCGACGTCGCAGGTGTTGAGAAGACTTTTCCCTGCGCTTAGACATTCCTCGCGTATCTCTTCGGCTTTGACTGCAGCCTTCAGGACAGCCACGGGGTCATTCCAATCACCAAATTCCCCTTGTGCGATTTTGTCGGGATTGATTTCCAGTAGGCCTTTGCTCCACTCGTAACTGGATCGGAGGATCTCGGTCACAACAGACTTTCCAGAGCCGTTTGGCCCTGCAATGACAACCAAAAGCGGCTTTTTCTCAGCCACCCTAGCGGGTTTTTTTTGCTGCCTTTGCCTTGAACTGACTGTATGTCATCCCGGTTTTTCCAGGGCGCTTGACGCTGATTTTAAGTGACTTTCCCACAGTTTTTAACACCCGATCCAACTCGCGGGCTTCTGCCTCAGGATCCTGAATCTTTTGGACGGCAACTGCCATAGCCTTAATCTATGGGGCAGCTACACTCTCGTCAAGGGAAGCAGGGCAGTTGAGCTTCTCACTGCGTAGGGAAAGGGTGATGGGTGTCCGGTTAAAAAGTGAAACGTTGGACAGTTACAAGTTAAGAACCAGATTTGAGATCGGAATCGTATCAGCCGAGTTGCTCACCTAGTGTTCTAGGCCAGAAAAGGCTCGTGGGAACGAGGCTTAATCATACCGTAGGTAGTCCGCGCTTTTTGCGAGGATGCCTGGTCGGGGACGACCGGCAGATAAAAGGCTATTAGGCTGAAGGCTGAAGGCTTTTAGGAAGAGGCAATGACCAGCGACTCGAAGAGTTTCCGCATTTTCCGTGGAGACTCGGAGAAACTTTTACTAGCCGCATCATTCCATTTTTCCCGATCAACTTTTGTAAAATCCAGTTCCCAACCTGCTTCTACAGATAGTTGAGAGAGGAATGTTTGCAGTGCTCTACCATTTCCTTCG
>CAIKYN010000177.1 GCA_903831635.1 uncultured Spartobacteria bacterium | reverse complement strand
GATAATGCACTTGAGGGGGCATTGGAGAAATATATCGCCGAGTCACACACCCTGATGTCGCGCATTGATGCAAATATCAGGCAACTTATCACGAGATACCCTGAAATCATCGTCTGGGGAACAGGTCAACTAACCATGAAACTACTTTCGGACACGTGTTTGCGAGATGCCAAAATCGTGGCGTTTGTGGACGGTAATCCGATCAACCAAGGAAAACTGCTGCGCGACAGCAAAGTGATGGCTGGTTCGGAAATCTCTGCTCCGGAAATACCCATACTTGTCAGTTCCCTCATCAATGCAGGCTCCATCTTGGAGGCGATCCGTGCTTTGAATCTTGCCAACCCTGTCGCCACCTTGTTGAAGGGACTGGAATGAGCAAGGTTCGTCTCTCGGATTACATTTTTCAAGCCCTCGCGGACCGAGGGCTTGACCATGTCTTTCTCGTCACTGGTGGTGGCGCCATGCACCTCAACGATGCGATCGCTGTCGAGAATCGCATGTGCCCGATCTGCTGCCATCATGAGCAGGCATGTGCTATTGCTGCTGAGGGTTATGCACGTGTCAGTGGGAAGCTGGGCATTGTTAATGTAACTACCGGACCTGGTGGGATTAATGCCCTCAATGGTGTCTTCGGCGCCTGGACCGACTCGATTCCAATGCTTGTGATTTCCGGGCAGGTCAAGAGAGAGACCATGATGCAGACCTATGGGTTGATCGGTCGTATCAGACAGCTTGGCGACCAGGAGGCGGATATTATCGGCATGGCCCGGGGAATCACCAAATATGCGGTGACTATCACGGAGCCCGAGACAATCCGTTACCATCTCGAGAGGGCGATTTATCTGGCCTCTCATGGCAGGCCCGGGCCCTGCTGGATTGACATCCCTGTGGATGTACAAGCCGCACAAGTCAATCCCGAGACCATGCGCCCTTACGATCCCGCAGAGGATGACAAAAAAGTGGATCGAGACGAGTTGGAAGCCATCGTCAAGGAGGTGCTCGCCCTGCTCGGTTCCGCGGAAAGACCGATCTTCCTAGCCGGCACAGGTGTTCGTCTTGCTGGAGCGGAGAGCCTTCTCATTCAGGTGGCCGAAACTCTGAGGATCCCCGTCGCCACAGCTTGGACCCATGATCTGATCCCCTCCGATCACCCGCTCTATGCCGGCAGACAAGGAACGATCGGGACGCGGGCTGGAAACTTCACCGTTCAAAATGCCGACCTTGTTCTGATCTTGGGGAGCCGTCTCTGCATACGCCAGATCAGTTACAACTGGGCGAGTTTCGCCCGACATGCCCGAACGGTTCAAGTTGACATCGATCCTGCTGAACTCTCGAAGCCTACTTTTCGGGCCGATCTTCCAATTGAGGCAGATGTACGAGACTTCCTAGAGATACTGCTCAGAGTGTCCCTGAACGGTAAGCCCTCTGACCTGGTAAAACGCGAGGATTGGGTATCCTGGTGCCGTGAGCGCGTGGAGAAGAATCCCGTGGTGCTTGAGAAGCATCGTGCGGCGCCGGCCGGGCGTATCAATCAGTACCATTTCATGGAACTT
>CAIKYN010000176.1 GCA_903831635.1 uncultured Spartobacteria bacterium | reverse complement strand
GCGCCATCCCTCTTCTGGAGTGAGGCATCCGGGAACCTACGAGGGAATCATCGAGAAGATTCCCTACCTCCAATCCATCGGCGTCAACTGCATTGAGTTAATGCCGGTCTTCGAGTTCGACGAGTACGAGAACAAGCGGATCAATCCCGAGACCGGTAATCGCCTTTGCAACTACTGGGGCTATAGCACCGTCGGATTCTATGCTCCGAAGAGCGGTTATGCGGCGACCGGCCATCACGGCAACCAGGTCTCCGAGTTCAAGGGGATGATCAAGGCGCTCCATGCCGCCGGTATTTCCGTGATCCTCGACGTAGTCTTCAACCACACAGCCGAAGGGGATCTGCGCGGACCGACGATCTCCTTTCGTGGGATCGATAATCAGACCTATTACATGCTCAATCCGGACGGGAGCTATGCGAACTACACCGGCTGCGGTAATACGCTGAACTGCAATCATCCGGTGGTCCGCTCCTTCGTGATTGATTGCCTGCACTACTGGGTCTCTGAATACCACATCGACGGGTTTCGTTTTGATCTCGCCTCGGTGCTGGGACGCGATCGCAACGGCCATCCCTTGGCGAATCCTCCCCTGCTCGAGTCACTCGCTCTCGACCCGATCCTTGCCGGATGCGATCTGATCGCCGAGGCTTGGGATGCAGGTGGACTTTATCAGGTCGGGAACTTCCCTGCCTATGGCCGCTGGATGGAATGGAATGGCCATTTCCGTGATGCGGCCCGACGTTTTCTCAAGGGAGATTCAGGCGTTGCTGGAGAGATGGTGCAGGGCATTCTTGGCTCTCCCGGGCTGTACGCTTCATCAGGGCGGAAGCCGACTGCCTCCGTAAATTTCGTGACCTGCCATGACGGCTTCACCTTACGGGATCTTTTCACTTACAACGACAAGCACAACCTGGCCAATGGGGAGGAAAACCGCGACGGGGCCAATGACAACAACTGCTGGAACTGCGGCGTCGAGGGGGAAACCGATGACCCCGCCATCAACGCCCTCAGGGCACGTCTCCAGCGCAACGCCATGGCGCTGCTCTTCCTGAGTCAGGGAGTACCGATGCTCTCCATGGGGGACGAACTCGGTCGCACCCAAAACGGAAACAATAACGCCTACTGCCATGATGATGAGTGGAACTGGCTCGACTGGACGGCAGAGAATGAAGGTGGGGAGGCTTTAGGGCTGAAGCGATTTGTCGGTTTAATGGGCGAATTCCGTCGCCGTCATAGCCAACTTCACAGGACGGAATTTTTTACCGGCAACGATGTTCAGGGGTGCGGATATCCCGATATCGGTTGGCATGGAGTGAAGCCGCGTCAGCCCGACTGGAGTGCCGATAGCCGCTCACTCGCCTTCATGATTGCCGGCAACATGGATCAAACCTACGGACCGGAGGCAGACTTCATCTATGCCGCCTTCAACATGTGGCACGAGCCGATTTCCTTCGGGCTACCGAAGCTCCCTTCCGGAATGAGGTGGAGACTTGTGGTCGACACCGCCCGTCCTTCACCCGACGATTTTCACGAACCCGGATCCGAGCAACTCATTGCCGATCAGTCCATGGTCACCCTTACTGAGCGCTCCGTGATCGTCCTGATTGGAAATCGCGCGGGTAGGTTGGGGTAAGGGATTAGGAAGCTTATTCATAACTTTGCTTGAAATTATGCCTGCTTAGGGCATTTTCTACCCTCCCACTCACGACCCTATCGTCCAGTGGCCTAGGACACTCCCCTTTCACGGGAGTAACACGGGTTCGAATCCCGTTAGGGTCGCCACTTCAAAAAGTGGCTCGATCGCCTCTGAAAGCCCATAAATAAAGGCTCTACAGGCGATACCCCTCTCGAAAGCAAAAGCGCCAGGTAGCGCCTCTGAGGCCAGAAATTTGTTACCTTTTGTTACCTGGAAACGCGGGGTGCAGTACGTTCCCTCCCGATCTGCTCTTGGCTGGTGCCTCATCACCTAAGAGCGCCCTTCTTTTTAGTGATGTAAATACCCCCCTGAAAAGTTGCTCCCAATCGGGAGCACCAGGGGTCTTTTTTTCGTTCAAGGTGCGCGGGATGAACACACACCAACCACACAACAACAACGGCCGCTATCTGAACTCGAGGCATCCCACTGATTGCATTCACGCTCTCCCAAAGGAAGAGGGCTCGAGTATTGAAAGGATCCTCCAAGTCTTGGGCAGATCTTTCGAGTGGATCGCCGAGGCAGTCGAACCGTCCGAGAAGATACTCCGTGCCGCCGTGTCCACCCACTGCTTCCGTTCCGACCTGATCAATGAGGAAAGCCTTGCTGACCTTGCCAACTCTTTCAACTACTCAGGGAAAGACTTGAGAGGGTTAGTTCTGCACTTCAAGCGCGAGATCAACCGGAAGTAATCCACCATTCATCCGATTGAATCACCTGTATCTTTGGTGGACTCGTCACTGAAAATAGCTCTCGTCATTCAGATACCATGAACGTTTCGAAGATCCTCTTTACAGCAGACCTGCATTTGAACATCGATGCACGATCGATTGATGGCCGGCGTGTCCTTGATCTGTTTGCGGAGGCTGTAATACGAGACAATCCTGATGCGGTCGTAGTGGCAGGGGATCTTTCGACCCCATCAAAAGCCTCGGAACATATTGCCCTGATCCGCAAGGCAGTCGGTGATCGTCCCTTAGCCGTGGCCCTCGGAAATCATGATTTCTGGACGGGCAACATTTCGGGGAAAGATTTTCATCTTCTCGAAAACACAATCTCGGCATTCTGGGAATCCCCGTGCAGGGAAAACGAGATCACCCTCTTGGATCTTGAAAACGCCGACTGGGGAGAAACCGCCATTGTTGGCGGGTATGGTCATTTCGATCTGGGGCTAGCTTGGCCGAGCCTACACCTTCATGGAAAACCGGTCACAAGGGAGGACTATCTGGCCGGGAAGGGTTGGAATGATTTTAGGTTCATTCCTGGATGTGCAGAATTTTTGGAGGTCAATGCACGCGCTCAGGCCGATGGAATTGCAGGGCGACTCGATCAGGCCATTGATGCAAGAAAGCGTATTCTGATGGCTCTCCACACCTGCCCATGGCCTCAACTCAACGGTCATCCCCAATCAGGTTCTTACAGAGATCTTTTCACTGGTTACTCCGGTAATTCTCTGGTGGGAAAGGAAATAGAGAAACGCTCCGCCAACGTGGAGTTTCTGATGTGTGGCCACACCCATTACCGAGTCAAAGAACAGCGATTCCATGGCATCCCCTCCCTAAATGTCGGTGCTGATTACGGGATC
This sequence comes from uncultured Spartobacteria bacterium, assembly GCA_903831635.1. Taxonomy (GTDB): domain Bacteria; phylum Verrucomicrobiota; class Verrucomicrobiia; order Chthoniobacterales; family UBA6821; genus UBA6821. The sequence goes on along the minus strand of CAIKYN010000176.1, from coordinate 5,518 downwards.
TTTCGAGCCGTCATCTATGATTTGGAGACTAGGGAAATCCGCTGGATATAAATCTTACCCCTTATCAGGCAGCCCATCGACCAGGCTTTTAGTTACATTCACCTACAGGATTTGGAGTGCCAGGGTCAGCATCTCACTTCGATGGTCATTTGCTGGCCACTACAGAAGCCAACTCCTGATACTGCAGGTCGAATCTTTTCCTGTTTTTGTCACGTAGCTTCTCAAGATTCTGGAGTTTCCAACGGATCGCGGGAAGTTGTGCTAGATGCCCGCATCTCATCAGACTCCAATCGGGATTGCATTGGACTAATCCTAGAAGAAACTCCCGGTGACGGGGCTCCAACCCCTCCAACAAATCCTTCTTCAGTTTCTCGCGGATAGCCTCCAGGTGATGGAGTGAAACCTGCTCCCGTGTCATTCCAACGAATTCATTCTCGTAAGGACGGAGGAGATCCTGATTATTTGGTGAGAGAACCTCGTGAAATGTTCGATTGTGGCCCGCCAAGTAGCAGACAAAGCACTCGATGATTTCTGGGGTCAGTCCTCCCTGCTCGTACAACTTCGCCACATCAAACAAATCCCTAGGGTGCTGCCGGTCCATTGCGGCAACCAACTTGCTTCCAAATAGCTCCGAGCGATCCAACGTCGGAAGCTGAAGATCGAGGGTGAAAAGGGACCTGGCCTCCTCTGCCAATCTCGACAGGACAACCGGAAGCACCGTCCCTCGGAACACTTGATTGACTTCAACCTTCACCATCATATCACCCCTTCTCAGAAATAATTTGATCTCCTCCCCTGACGGAAGAGGCCGGAACTCAGCGATGATCGCCCTCTTCGCAAGACGATCCTGGATTGCTTTGAGTTTGGATGAAATGGCTGTAAGGGCTGCATCCCGAGAGATTGTGTGATCGGTGAAAACCACATCAATGTCCACCGAGAGCCGGGGCATGTTGCCACAGAAGAAACTAATGGCAGTTCCTCCCTTCATCGCAAACTCGCTTTGGGAAAAGACCTCGGGCGCCACTTCCAACAGCAGCCTGACGGTATCGAGATAGCGACTATTCATGATCCTTTGAGAATCAGTGTATGCCCGCTGGCAAGCTTCCTGACCCACCGGGCTCCTCCGGTTACCCCCTTGATTGCTTCAGCGGCTTGTGTAGCCCAAGGAAGACCCAATTCCTCAGCCCATTGGACGCAGAGTCGTGACGCTTTAGTTTGGCGGCAATGGATCAGCAACGGAGTGAGGCATTCCGGGCGAATAGAACCGAGCAACTCCATGATATTGCGAGCCTCTCCCACTTCCTGGTGAGTCCCTACCTCGCTGAGCAACTCCAGCAAGGCCCTTTCCGGTTCTGACACGGGAACTTTTCCATGCTTGTCTGGGAGGATGCTTATGGCAGTCGTTTGCATAATCGGCTGCTCAAAAAGCTGACGACTTGTATAACGGCATGGAAACCTGTCTCGAAACCACACAGGTATCCTGACCCCCTTGGGTCCCCACAGGCAGAGCGTCTCCTGAAATGGAACATTGTGAATCAACCCACGCCACGAAAGGGCTGTTTTCCCGCCAATATGGAGACCAGAAAAGCGAGTATTCAAAAACTCCAGACAACCATCTTGGCTTAACTCCCCTCCCTCTAAAGCAAATGCCCCTCTCTCCAACCGCTTCAACCACCCTGACTTAACGTAATAATAAGCCAACTCCCTGGAGACTCCGGCACAGCGAAGTTCCAGGGAACTGAGCGGCCTCCCCTTCGAAAAGGTAGCAATCACGCTTTTGATTATCCCAAGACGTTTAGATGAAGCCATACTTCACTTTTACTATTGCAAAATAAACAATCCAGCCAAAAAGGTTTATCCCAGACACATTTGATGAATTATCATTTCATTTTGGGACACGGGAATAAACAGCCAGGGGTTGAATAAACCAAGAAACGTGTCCAATGCTCTAAAATTACCTCCGAACCCAAAAATGCCGTTATTTTTTCTTCGCGGGGTTAAGGGTGAGACATGAACACAACCCCACCGAACATGAACCCCGAAGTGCTTCTATACTCCCAAGAACTAGCAGAAGCGATCTGCCGTCTCATCACGGTTTGCCTGACTAAACAGGATCTACCGAAAACACAGAATCACTCCGAATTCATCAACTCCAAGATGGCAGCACAATGGCTTGGCATCTCTGAGCGATCAATGCAGCAATACGTCCAGATGGGACTGCTTCCAAGCTACAAACTTGGGAAGCATCGTTTGTTTCGCCGGAACGAGCTTCTTGAGGCAATAGGAGCGAATCGCAGGGCTACTCGTGCAGAAATCCTGAGGTGAAGGGTATAAGAGAAAAAGCCCCCCCACCGGATTTTACAGCACTTTGTTCGCTCTGGTGCTCCCGATTGGGAGCAACCGGTTCGAATCCCGTTAGGGTCGCCAACTTTGTTGGCGAGTCCGCAGGACATGAGAACCCGTAGGGTTTGACTGCCACGCCGCGATCAGTGGCTTTTCTTTTATCCGCAGGGAATCTGCAGAGCCTACCGCAGGTAGGATCATCCCGTTAGGGTCGCCAACTTTGTTGGCGAGTCCGCAGGACATGAGAACCCGTAGGGTTTGAGCCGAGATCATGGGCGTGACCGAGTCTGATCACGCGAAGGCGTGACCCGTAGAGCGATGAATCCGAGATGAGTCATCGTCAATCCCTCTCATGAACATTCTAGGGTCGCCACTTCCTTGACTCGGGCTCTTCATCAAGGAAGATGAGGGTATGAATACAGATCGAACAGGACAGGATCTTCTTCGCAGGATGCGGCGTAACCGCGCCACTCCCGCTGTCCGTTCGCTTGTTCGGGAGACTGCTCTTCGTGCTGAGGATCTGATTCAACCTCTCTTTGTTCGTGCAGGTGACGGCACACCCGAACCTGTGGAGTCGATGCCCGGGGTCGTGCGCCATACCGTGGCCACCCTTACAGAAGAATGTCAGAGGCTGGAGCGTGACGGTATCAAAGCCATCGCTCTGTTCCCCTGCATTGATTCCTCAAAGAAAGATCCAGAGGGCTCCCATGCCCATTCCTTGGAAAACATTCTCTTTGCCGCCATCCGTGCCGTGAAGTCGGCCTCTCCCGATCTGGCCGTGATCACTGATGTTGCTCTGGATCCCTACACGAGCCATGGCCATGACGGTTTGCTCGATGAGCGCGGTGAGGTGGAGAACGATTCCACGGTGGAGTCTCTCAAGAAGTTGGCCGTTGCCCAGGCTGAGGCTGGAGCCGATATCGTGGCTCCCTCTGATATGATGGATGGACGGGTGAAGGCGATCCGTTTGGCGCTTGATGCTGCTGGATTTCACAGGATCGGAATTCTGGCCTACGCGGCGAAATACGCCTCTGCCTACTACGGTCCCTTCCGTTATGCCGTGAAGAGCGGCACCGGACAGTCAGGCAAACCTCAAAAACTCGACAAACGCGGATACCAAATGGATCCGGGTAATGTGCGCGAGGCCTTGCATGAGGTTCAACTCGATGAGGAGGAGGGGGCCGACATGGTCATGGTCAAGCCTGCTGGTCCTTACCTCGATATCATCCAGGCTGTTCGGGGGCATACCCTCCTTCCAGTGGCAGCCTACCAAGTTTCGGGGGAATATGCTCAGATCCATGCCGCCGCGCGTCTCGGGTGGCTCGATTACGAGGCAACGCGGGATGAATCTCTCCTCGCAATCAAACGTGCCGGCGCCGATATGATCCTTACCTATTTTGCCGCGGAGGTGGCGGCGTCGCTGAAATGATACGTCGAGCGGCGACTTATGGTGTGTGGGTACTCCTATGCGTGGCGCTGCTTTTTCTCGCGGGATGCGCCGGTGATACCCGCCACCGCCTCATTGTGAGTGTTCCCGATCAGAAAATGCTCGTACTGACCGACGGGAAGCCTGTGGCTATCTACAAAGTCTCGACCTCGAAATACGGAACAGGTGATCGTGACGGAAGCTATGCCACGCCGCTCGGACATCTTTGTGTCCGGAAGAAGATAGGATCCGGTGCTCCGCTCGGAGCTGTTTTTCATTCACGCAAGCCTACTGGTGAGGTGTTGCCCCCCGATGCCCCGGGACGTGATCCAATCGTGACCCGGATCCTCTGGCTGGATGGACTCGAGGGGCACAATCGGAATGCCTACAGCCGCTGTATCTATATCCATGGGACGCCCCAGGAATCGCTCCTTGGAACTCCGGTCAGTTATGGATGCATTCGGATGCGATCCGTTGATGTAAAAAGACTTTATGAATTGGTCGGTACGGGTGCCGAAGTCCTGGTGTCCGAAGGACATCTCAAGGAGACCGGGCTTTAAAAAATCATGAGGGTGGGTTGACGAGTTGTGCTTATAAGGCCAACTTATCGGCTTGAGGTATTTTACTTATCCCTTCCTGCTCCTTACTCTAATAGCTACCCTTCGTGCTGAGGGGGTATTGCCCGCCTCGCTGCTCCCCATCACTTCCGGGGATACACATCACGAGATCATCGTGAGCGTGAAGGATCAGCAGTTGCTTCTGAAGACCGATGGGAAGGCTGAGGCGATTTATCCGGTCTCAACCTCTCGTTTTGGGATCGGTGACCGCTTTGGAAGCTACGCCACTCCACTTGGAAAATTCTTGGTCCGGATGAAGATCGGCATGGGCAAACCCTTGGGCACGGTCTTTCACTCACGGGTGCCGACCGGCGAAGTCCTGAAGCCAAATGCTCCCGGTCGTGATCCGATTGTCACCCGCATCCTCTGGCTCGAGGGGGAAGAGTCCGGCAACAGAAACGCGTTTAATCGTGGCATCTACATCCATGGTACGCCCCAAGAAAGACTCCTTGGTCGCCCCGCGAGCTTTGGCTGTGTCCGGATGCGTTCCGCTGATGTGGCGGCACTCTGTGACAGAGTCTCCACCGGTGCCATCGTTCGTATCATTCCCGACCACCTGCCGAGCACCCATGAGTCGGCGCTGATGAATTTCTTAAATCCCCACACCCTCGTAGCGTCGCACACCCGAGCGCCAGAGCACTCTAGCCAGCAGGTAACAGAGTAGTACCCAGGTCGCCTGAATGATCAGGCCATGCCAGAGCTGGGGACCTTGGATTTTTTCCATGAGCACCGCGACGGGAAAGTAGAGTTCATAGGGAAAGGGGAGGAGGCGAAGGATCGTTCCCGCAACTCCGGGCACCGTGTCGAGGGGAAAGAGTTTGCCGCTCAGGAAATACTCGAAAGAGTAGAGGATGAAGACAACCGTCGAGATTTCCAGAATCCAGAAGGCCAGCATCGCTAGTGTGTAGGCGATCAGAAACTGGATCGCACCAGCCATCACGAGACTCACGGCAAAAAATCCCCAAGTGGAGGAGTGTGTGGGCCACTGGAGGTATTGACGATACCACCAGAAGACAGCCACCACGGGCAGAAGTGTCACTGCCGTGTAGAGCAGTCGCGATCCGACAAAAATGCAGGAGCGGTAGGCAAGGAAGTCGAATGGCTTCAGTAGGAAGGAACTGAGTTGTCCCTC
>CAIKYN010000175.1 GCA_903831635.1 uncultured Spartobacteria bacterium | reverse complement strand
TTGGCGGGTAGTCTTGCCGACCGCTTCGGGCGCCGGAATGTCATGATCATCACTGCCCTGCTCTTCACGATCAGTGCCTGGGGGTCCGGTATCTCCACCTCCTCTTTTGAATTCATCGCATTCCGTCTGCTCGGCGGTTTCGCCATCGGAGCCGCCAGCGTGCTCTGCCCCGCCTACATCAGTGAGATTGCTCCCGCAGCGATCCGTGGCCGTCTCTCCTCCCTCCAGCAGCTTGCGATCGTGTTGGGACTCTTTGCCGCATTCCTGAGCAATTACCTCATCGCCCTCGGTGCGCATGGAGCGACCGGTCATTTCTGGTTGGGCTTCCAGGGATGGCAGTGGATGTTCTGGGTTGGCATGGTTCCTGCCGTTATTTTCCTGGTTTCGCTCTTTCTGATTCCTGAATCACCACGCTATCTGGTGGCTGCAGGACGTGATGCTGAGGCGAACTCGGTTCTCACCCGCCTACTCGGTGCAGGGGAGGCGAAGTCTAAGGTTGTTGAGATCCGAGACACCCTGCTGAAAGATCATGAACCACGTCTTTCCGATCTCTTCGACAAGTCCACGGGGAAGATCTTCCCTGTTCTCTGGATTGGCATCGGACTTGCCGCTTTCCAGCAGCTTGTGGGCATTAATGTCGTCTTCTATTACGGCGAGGTTCTCTGGAGGGCTGCTGGATTTACCGAGGCCAATGCCCTCATGCAGAATGTCATCAGTGGCGCCGTGAACATCGCCTCCACATTGATCGCCATTTCACTGATCGATAAACTTGGTCGCAAGCCGCTCCTGATCGCCGGATCAGTCGGAATGGCCGTCACGCTTGGGGTTTTGGCCTATGTCTTCGGAACTTCACCAACCGAGGCGGGCAATCTGAAACTCAGTCCCTCATTTGGTCTGTACGCCCTGCTTGCCGCCAATGCGTATGTTTTCTTTTTTGGCATCTCTTGGGGACCTGTCATGTGGGTGATGCTTGGGGAGATGTTCCCGAATCAGATCCGTGGTTCTGCACTCTCCGTGAGTGGACTGACCCAGTGGCTTGCCAACTTCGGAATCACCATGACTTTCCCCATCCTTCTGGCCGGAGTTGGTCTCGGAGGGGCTTACGGTCTCTATGCTTTCTTTGCCTTTGTTTCGATCCTGTTCGTGGTTCGCTCCGTTCGGGAGACCAAGGGCATGGAGTTGGAAGAGATGCAGGGCTAGAACTCTTGGTGAGGCTCTTGTGCGGGGGTTATGCGTAGCTGACCCCTGCTTCCTTCAGCCACGCATCAAGCACAGCAGCGTTGCCACGGGAATCCTCCCAGTTCATCTCGGGGGATTCTTTGTCACCTGATCTAACGGCGCGGCCAACCTCATCGATCTCGTAGGCGTAGAGATCCTCCTCGGGGAGCGTTGTCTGCTGAATCCTCGTCTCGCCAGTCAGATGATTGGTTACTTGGATGAAGGACTCTCCATGGCGCACGGCCCAGGGACAACCGACGGTGATGGTTCCTTTCTCTCCCTCGATGCGGACTGAATTTTCACCTTTCAAAGCAATCCCGCTCTGAACCATGGCAATCAAATCCCCGTCGAAACGGAGTAGCGCGGCTGCAGTGAGATCGGTCTTTTCCTCGGGTTCCAGGCGGGCAAATCCCTTCACTTCCAAAGGATCGGCAAACCTTCTTCCCGAGATCTCTCCGGCAATCAGGCGAGACATCGAGACTCCGTAGCAACCCACATCCAGGATGGAGCCCCCTCCGAGTTCCCGGGCGTATCGACGTTCCCGGGGATTATAGCTCGGGGCAGGATAGCTGAAGGTGGCATGGATCATTCTGACACTGCCGATCTCATTGCGTCGGAGTGTTTCCCGGAGGAGTTGCGTCTGTGGATGGCAGCGGTACATGAAGGCCTCCATAAAGAAGACATCCTTGGCTTTGACCACCGAGAGCATCTCATCAAGTTCCCGATGATTCATTCCGGCCGGCTTCTCGCAGAGAATGGCTTTGCCGGCTTCGGCGCAACGGATGGCCCATTCTTTATGAATCGGGTGGGGAGGTGCGATATAGACCGCATCGACTTCAGAATTGGCAATCAGGGAGGCATAATCCCCGTGGGCGTGAGGAGCGCCGAATTCACTAGAAAACTTCTCTGCCTGCTCCTGCGTACGACTTGCCACGGCAGTCAGGATACCCGTGGTTGATTTATTGAGTGAGGAGGCGAAACGTCGCGCGATCGATCCCGTGCTCAGGATTCCCCAGCGGATTTTGGAGGTGCTCATTGGAAAACACTACTTTCGGTGTTTTCTCGAGTGAAGCGAACACTTATAAATGAGATGTTATCCCCTCAACTCCCCATGAAAAAATACTGCGGCCTTCTGCTCTTCTGCCTCCCCCTTCTAAAGCCGCTTCATGCGGACATCGCCCCAAATCCCCTGTTCTCGGACAATGCTGTCCTCCAGCAGGGTACGAAGATTCCAATCTGGGGAACTGCTGCCGATGGGGAAAAGGTCACGGTTGAGTTCGCAGGGCAGAAGGTTTCCACGACAGCGACTAACGGCTCTTGGATGCTTTTTCTGCAACCGCTTGATGCGAATACCAACTCCCAAACGATGACCCTCTCAGGGTCGAATACTATTA
>CAIKYN010000174.1 GCA_903831635.1 uncultured Spartobacteria bacterium | reverse complement strand
GCATAACGCATGGCAAAGAGACCCACCAAAATACCGACCAGACGATCCCGGATCACCGTAAACTCGGTGGTGGCATGAGGGTCCTGGGCGACAAGCATGACGAAGGCCAGTCCCATCTGGACTCCGATATAGGAATATTTCACTCGTCCCATGCAGACCCAGGCGCTGATCCCGGTTCCGAGAGCCATGATGAGAAGAACACCCGTAAGATTGTCCATATGAGGGATAAGGAACATCGCCAGAAATCCCATCAGCCCCCCGATCGAGGCCCCGATGATGCGAAGCCGCTGCTTGAAGACCTGTGAATCGACATTATTCATGGCCGAGACCGCGCAGGTGATCATGCAGGTATGAATTCCGCTCCAGTCGGTCATGCTGGCAAACATATAACAGGCCATGGTGGCGGCCGTCGCTCTGGTGGCGAATTCCGCATCGGTGAAATCTTTTTTTTCGCGCGCGGCAGGCACCTCGGGAGTTTTTTTTATCGGGACGCAGTGATCCTGAGTTGAAACATCAAGGCAGACCTCGGCATCAAGTAATTCCCTCATCCTCTCAGCCAATTGGGGTGTCTTGATGCTATCAGTGCCCGGAGAGCGATCCCGCTGCCCTCCCCCCAGCAGGAGCCGCTTCCTGAGGTGATCCAAGTGCGATGCAACAAGGAGCCAATCAGCCCGCTCGGAGGAACTGGGAGGAACGGAGAGATCACCCTCAAAGGCAAGTCGGTCAATGGCGCCGACTGCGGAGATGATCTTCATGCAATTCTCATTTTGCAGCAGTGTCAGTCCTCCAAATTTCTGGAGCATTCTTGCCTGGTCATGAACGACGCCGACATTCACCCCCAGAGTGAGCGGTGAAAGAATCCCATCAGCCTTTTCCAGGCAATGAGACTCGGCATGGTCCAGAATTCTCCTCACTTCCGCCCGCAGCAGATCAAGGGCACTCGGTGCGCCAAAAAAATATTCCACTAAGAACGAGGCCATGATGGTGAGTCCGATGGCACACCAGACCCAGCCAAGCTGGCTGATCAGGGTATTGGGATTGGAATCCTGATCGAAACTGAAACAGAAAACCGACGCGAAGCTGATCGGAAGCATGAAGACGACGCTCAACTTCGGAAGCCGACTCATAAAGTAATAATTGACCCAGAACATACCCCCCCAGAGAAGAATCCTCATCGAGGAGATATTCCAAGAGAGGCAGGCGATTCCAAGAATCCAAAGGGAGGCCAGGATCAAGGCAATCAGGATGAGCACGGCGACAAACCGGGTCATCATCTTGTTCCTCTGCAGAAAAATGAAAACCATGAAGACACCCATATCCCCCATCGGATTTCGGAAAGTGAGAACAACGATCCAGACCAGCAGACAGGCGCAGACCATTCTCAATGTCCCGCCCCACCGATCGGACATCGGCTTGAGTTCCTCCAGAACCTGCCGGAAAAACGCCGCGACATCCACGCCACCAATCGTGAAGCGCGCCATGGTCCCGATCCCTGAGGGAGTTCCCATGGAAATCAACGGCCGGTGTGAACAGTCGCGGTGGATGTGGTTCCCACCCGAAGGATCTCCGGGGGAATACCCTCGGCAAGTTTGATCCTGACGGGGAAGCGCTGTTCCAACTGCACCCAATCAAGTGCCTGCGGGATCACTGGCAGAATGCTTTTCTGCAAGTCCTGTGGTGTGGCACCCCAGCCAATGCTTTCCACCGTGCCATTAAAAAACTTACCCGGTGCTGTCTTGATTTCTAGGGTGGCTGGATCACCAGTTTTCATTCGGTGCAATTGTCCCTCGCGGTATGGTTCGCAGACCCACCAAGAGTGAATATCGATCAGGGTGAAGACCTGCTGCCCCGCCGAGACATAAGCCCCCCTTGAAATCGTCATCCCCGAGACCAGGGCATCAAAGGGTGCCTTCACCGTGCAGTACTTGAGATTCAGTTCCGCTTGAGCCAGTGCAGCGAAAGCGGCATCCCTGCTGGCCTGTGCCTGGGCGATGCTGAGCACGGAGGATTGCGCAGAAAGGAGCTTCGCCTGGGCGGCCGCCACACCGGCTTGAGAAGAGTTCATCGAGTTTTTTGCGTCGGTGACATCCTGGGCGCTGGCGAAATGCTTCGCGAGCAGGGGAGCAATCCTATCGTAGCTATCCTTAGCAGTCGCGAGCGATGCCTGGGCCTGCTGAAGCGATGCCTGCGCTTCCTGAACCTGATCCATCTGGGCGGTGATCTGAAGCTGGGCATTGGTCAGCGCACCCTCGGCTGCGGCGAGATTCGCTTTCGATGACTGAACGGCAACCTCGTAATCGGCAGTGTCGATCTCATAGAGCAAATCCCCTTTATGAACTGCTTGGTTATCCTTGATAGGCAACTCCTTGATGGGACCCGAGACCCGAGGGGCGATGCCGATCATGTCAGCCATGAGCACCCCGTTGTTGCAGCGTGGATTCCGGGAGTTCCAAGCATAGGTAATCACTGCGGCGATGATGGCCAAGATGACAAACCCCCACCCGATCACGGTCCCCAGGATGGCCTTACTGGAATGACGATCCTCAGGATTTTCAGCCAGCCCGGTGGGATTGTTTTGCTCTTCGGTAGTCATTTCATTCAGTGGGTGAAAAAAATCAGGTAGGTCAACAAAGTGAAGAACACCCCCAGACAAGGGTAGCCGATGGAACGCGGACGAATCCATCCGTCGATGCCAACCCTGATCAGGAGAAAACGAGTGATCAGGGATAGTGCCCAGCCAATCAAAATCGAGAGAAGCCAAGCAGGAAAATAAGCCCCGCCGATTTCCTGAATGCAGGAGCATCCGGAAAGGAGGCCGGCTATGCCCACGGAGGCTGCAGCAAGAAGGGGGCGTTTCATCGGCACGAACATTAGGGAGAGCTGGAAATCGGAAGCAAGGCAAATGGGGGCTCGACAGGAAATCGCATGCACCGTTACCTACCCCACTGATGAAGCAGTATTTACGTTACTCCGGATCTTTCGCAGTCGTGACGCTCCTATTGGTTCATCCCCTATCGTTCATAACGGCAAGAGCTTCTGGTGACTCCATCTCCATACCTGCTTCCAAGGACCAGCAGGCGCTCATCCCCTCCTCCGCAGAGATGACCCGTCAGATGGAACTCATGGCCAAGCTCCATGATTACAGCTTCGTCGATTCCAAGAAGAGCTACACTCTTCCCGAGTTAGTCGATCTGGCCCAGCGGCACAATCCTCTGACCAGAATCTCCTGGGAGATGGCGGTTCAAGCTGCCGCTTCCACAGGGATGAGCGAAGCACAGTTCTATCCCACCCTCACGGTGGAGAGCAGTTACGGAGGGGGATACTGGAGTCAGGATCTGACGGGAGCGAAAAGCCAGTCCGGAATTATCGTCCCTGTGAACTTCAATGATAAGGCCAGTGGTGACTACAGCAATCTGAGCGCCGGGGTGAATCTTCGTTACACCCTCTTTGACTTCGGACAGAGGATCGCAAGCACCAAGGCTGCGAAGCACTCGCAGACCGCCGCCAACCTCTCCTTTAACGCCACGCACCAGCAGATCACCTTCCAGGTTACCCAAGCCTACTACTCGCTGGAGACAGACCGTCGCCTCATCGAGGCAGCAGAAGTCTCTGCAAAATCCGCCGAGGATATCCTGTCATCAACTCAGGCCAAGTACGACCAAGGGCTCCTCACGGAACCAACTCTTCTTCAGGCGAGACAGTCGAAAGCCCAGGCTGCCTTCGACCTCGTCAATGCACGCTCCAATTGGGAGGTAGCACGACTCAACCTGATCCAGGTGATCGGTGCCCAACCAGAATGCGGACTCAAGGTCGCCCCCTACGATTTCTCACGTCTCGACAGCCGACTCCAGACCCCACTGGATCAGTTCGTCCAAACATCCCTGAAGCAAAAGCCCGACCTGCTGGCCAAGGTGGCCCAGGCTCAAGCAGCGGAACAGTCCTTGCGGGCCACAAAAGCGAGTACCTTGCCCCAGTTCTCACTCAAGGGGGTCCAGAGCTACCAGGATTTCAACACCACAATCAACGGGGGTGCCATCCATAATGTCGGCCTGAGCTTCCAAAACTACGCCGGATCGGTGAATGTCGAATGGCCATTCTTCGACGGAGGACTTAACAGGAATAAGGTCAAGCAGGCTGATTCCTCATGGAGGGAAGCGAACGAGGCCGTTCTTCTGGCACGCGAAGAGGCCGTCGCCACCGTCTGGCGCTCCTACACCACGGCTAAAGCATCGCTTCAGAGAAAGCAGTCCGCGGACGAACTGATGAAAGCCAGTCAGGCCTCCTACGACTCACTGATGGCCAGTTTTAACCTCGGCAGGACACAGATTCAGGATGTCCTCAATGCCCGCACCTCCCTAGCCCAGGCCATGGCGACGAAAGCCGAATGTGATCAGTCGATTGCGGCTAGCCTTGCCACCCTTGCCTACTCAAGCGGAAAACTCTAAAGAGCGCTCACGAAAACCCAAAATTGCCAGCAACCTGCCGGGAGGCTAGTTTTACCGGCATGCAACGCCGCTGGATCCTTCCCACCATTCCCGATGCGGTCCTGACTCGGCGACTTGCGGTGGAACTAGGGATTCCCGATGTGGTGGCGATTCTCCTAAGTGCAAGGGGATTCTCAACCCCCGATGAAGCAACACTTTTTCTCGATCCCCGTCTCGCAAGCCTTCACCCACCAGAGGAAATCCCAGGTATTCCCGAGGCGGTTGAACGGATCGTCGAGGCCGTACGCTCTCAAGAACGGATCACACTCTACGGAGACTATGATGTCGATGGGGTCTCCTCGCTGACCATTCTCTGCCGCTACCTTCGCGCAGCAGGTGGATTGGTAGAATGCTTTATCCCGGACCGTGCCACCGAAGGATACGGTCTTAGCACGACAGGCGTCGCGCGCTGCCTAAGGGAAACCATCCCAAGCCTTATTGTCGCCGTCGACTGCGGCACCAACTCCCGCGCCGAGGCTGAACAGTTGCTTAAAGCGGGCTGTGAACTTGTCGTTCTAGACCACCACGAACCTGATCCGGAAACCGTCGGCTCGCTCTGCGCTGCGCTGGTGAATCCCAAGCTTGGTCCCGACTTTCACTACCTCTGCAGTGCCGGGATTGTCTTCAAACTCTGTCATGCCATGCAGAAGGCATCACCCGTTCAGGGACTCGACCTTCGCGATTTTCTCGACCTCGTGGCGATCGGTACAGTCGCCGACATCGTTCCATTGGTTGGCGAGAACCGGATCTTTGTGAAAGCAGGACTTCGACAGCTTGGACAATCACGCTGGACAGGACTTCATGCACTGCTTCATGTCTCGGGAGCTGTCGCCCCCTATGACCCCTCCGATATCGGATTTAAGCTTGGTCCAAGAATCAATGCCGCAGGTCGCCTCGGCAGCGCCACTGAAGCACTCCTGCTACTCCTCACCGACGATACCAATGAGGCGACGCGCATCGCAGCCCACCTTGACCAGCAGAACCGGGAGAGGCAGGCCGTGGAGCGTGATGTCACTCTCCAGGCCGAGGAGTGGGTCGCATCAAACTTTGATCCGGAACGCCATGCCACGATTGTCGCTGGAAAGAAGGATTGGCATCAGGGCGTGGTGGGTATCGTCGCCTCTCGGATAGCCCGTCGATGGCACCGTCCCACCTTGATTCTGGGATTCGATGAAACCGGCGCGGGAAAGGGAAGCGGACGCAGCATCGAGGGGCTCCCCCTTGTCGAGGCCCTAGGCCGCTGCTCCGAACTGCTCGATGCTTTCGGAGGTCATGACATGGCGGCTGGTCTTAGCATTAAAGAGTCTCGCCTCGGCGAACTCCGCGAGCGCTTTGAGTCGGCGACCCGCGAACTGATCAGCGAGGAGGATCTCATTCCACGACTACGCCTCGATGCGGAACTCGACCTCTGCCTCGCTGACGAGGAGTGGTTGGATACTCAGGACCGTCTGGCCCCCTTCGGGACATCGAACGCTCAACCATTGCTCTTCTCTCGCGGAGTCACCCCCTCCTCCACCCCCCGAGTCCTCAAGGAAAAGCACCTGCGCCTTGAGCTCAAAAGCTCCGGTCGTCGCCGTGATGCCATCTGGTTCAATGCCTCGCTCGATGCCCTCCCCCGTCCCCCGTGGGATGTCGCTTACATCGTGAATAGGAACACATGGCAGGGACGCGACGAGGCCCAAGTGCAGATCGTCGCCATCAGGAGTTCCACGGGTGAGACGCCCTGATCATGGCGTCTGATTCCCAAGCTCAACCAAAGCTCTCGCCCTCGACCAAGGCGAAGCTTCCCAAGAAACTTAAAAAAGAGAAGCAGCCTGCTGCGCTTCCTCCCCATCGCCCGGAGACCGCGCTTGAGGAGCTAGGATGGATAAGACGCCCCCAACTCACCGCCCTCGGCAAACTCGGGATCACGACCCTTCGCGGCCTACTGGAGCATTATCCGAGACGCCATGAGGATCGGAAACGCTTTGATCATTTCCCGGATACGGAAGGCGATCGTTCCTTCTGTCTCAGCGGGACTGTGGGCAAGACAACCTTTCGCCGCTTTGGACGAATGCGCAGTTTCGAGGCCGAGATCGAAGAGGTTGAAGGCTCCGTGCTCTCCGCGAGACTCACGCTCCGCTGGTTCAATCTCTTCCATGTGCAGAAGAGCGTTGTGACCGGCACGCGCCTCATCATCTATGGAAAGCCAAGACTTCGTGGAAAGCGTCTCTGCATGGAGCATCCCGAGTTTGAGGTGGTGACCGAGGAGGATCGCCAGAGCATCCATCTCGACCGCATCGTCCCGATACATCCTGCAGGCGAAGGAATCAGTGTGCGTGTGATCCGGGGCCTCATACACCGTGCCTTGGGCGAGACCGACTGGAGTGTGTGGATCGATCCACTGCAGCATCAGGAGACTGACTGGGGCACAGCCCTTCGGAACATTCACTTTCCAGAGTTACTCGAAACGCTAGAGCCCGCACGACGAGAACTTGCGCTGCGCGAACTCCTCGGAATCCAGACACTCGTCACCATCCGTCGAAACGAGGCGCGACGACCACGCGGCGCGGCAAAATCATCCCGGGGTGATCTGCTTTCTCACTTTCTTCAATCCCTCCCCTTCGCACTCACTGATGCCCAGCGGAAATCCATCGCGATGATCCATGAGGACATGGCCTGCGCTCATCGGATGCACCGCCTGCTCCAGGGGGATGTCGGCTCAGGAAAGACCGTCGTGGCAGCGGTGGCGATGCTCACCGCTGTTGAGTCGGGTCACCGCGCCATCCTCATGGCGCCGACACAGATCCTGGCCGAGCAGCATTTCAGGAATTTTCAGCACTGGTTGGAGCCGCTCGGCATTCCGGTGGAGCTGCTCACCGGAGCCAGAAAAGCGAAGTCGACTTCACAGGCACGGGCCCTTTCCAAGGCAAGGCATCCCGGCGTCGTGATCGGCACCCATGCACTGCTCCACAACGAATCGGCACTTGAGGGAGCCGGTATCGTCGTGATCGACGAACAACATAAATTCGGAGTCCTTCAGCGAACCCATCTGGCGAATTCTCCCTCGGCCCCCGATGTCCTGGTCATGACGGCAACACCGATTCCCAGGACATTGGCACAGACCATTTACGGCGACCTCGATCTCTCCATCCTGGATGAGAAGCCGCCCGGACGAGGCACCCTTCGCACGGCGGCACGCACCTCGGAGAAACTCCCGGAGATCATTACCTATCTTACCGGACAGTTGGAGAAGGGGCGCCAGGCCTACGTCGTCTACCCCCTGATCGAGGAGTCCGAAAAGCTCGCCGCAAAGGCAGCCGAAGCTGAGATCACTGCCTGGAGCGAACGCCTCGCCCCCTTCCCCTGCAAGCTATTGCACGGGAGGATGAGCGCAGAGGAGAAGAAGGCCGTCATGGAGAGCTTCGTCCAAGGCCATACCAAGGTCCTCGTGACCACTTCGGTGATCGAAGTCGGCGTCGATGTCCCGAACGCCACCTTCCTTCTCGTGGAGAATGCCGAGCGCTTCGGGCTCGCCCAGCTTCATCAGCTCCGCGGTCGTATCGGACGCGGCACCCACACCTCGACCTGCGTCCTTCTTGAGGGAAGCGGCAACCCCGAGGCGATGGAACGGTTGAGGATTCTTGAAAAGAGCAGCGACGGATTCGTGATCGCCGAGGAAGATCTGCGACTTCGTGGATCGGGCGACATCCTTGGGACGGCACAGAGCGGACTACCCCCTCTTCGGATTACCGATCTCTACCGCGATGCCGACCTGATCTCCATGGCCTGCAGGGAAGCAGAACGAATTCTAACCGCAGATCCCTCCCTAGCCCAACCCCACCACGCTCCTCTCAAGCAACTCCGGGTGGAGTATGCCCTCCGGCTCGCGACCACGGGCGGATAATGCGTTCCATTGTGCCTCCGTCCGTTTTGTGCATAATTTGAATTAGTTGTATCATGGCGGGGTAGCCAAGTGGTAAGGCCGGGCTCTGCAAAAGCCCCATGCGACGGTTCGATTCCGTCCCCCGCCTCCACCCCCTAGAGCCACATAAACAAAGGCTCTAGAGGTAGCGGACACCAAACGGACACCAAAACGGACACCAAAAAAACCGTTTTGGGGCTAGTCACCGAGTGCGGGTGGTGACTCACCCACTACTCGGTAACTACCCAGGAATCGGCTCGTTCAACATCGCGGCTGCGCCAACCGCATGAAAAAACGCTACCGACTCATCCGCCGTGGAACCCGCGGAGGAACCTACTACTGCGTCGACTCGCAGACCGGCTCAAGAACCAGCTTGGGCAAGATCTCAGCCGATGAGGCAGAGCAGATCGTTCAACACAAGAACACGGCCCTGCGGCAGCCGATGCTCAACCTGCAGATTGCCAGGGCCTACCTAGCGGGCAGCGATTCCGGTGTCACAACCCGAACATGGGGAATCGCCCTTCAGACCCACCTCGAAATGAAGACAGGTGCCAACCTCAAACGCTGGACCACCTTTTCCAAGGACAAGGCGATCAAGCCCCTGCTGCCCAAGATCCTCATCGAGACGCATGCCGAGGAGCTTCTCAACTGCGTTAAAAACGGAACGGTTTCCACCAACATCTTCCTGCGGCGACTCCACAATTTCTGCCTCGATATGGGATGGATCGCCTGGCCGATCATGCCGAAGCGCCAATGGCCGGTTATTCGCTTCAAGGAAAAGCGCGGTATCACCCTTGAGGAACACACCCGTATCGTCGAGCGGGAGCACAATCCCGAACGCAAAGCCTTTTACAAAATGGCCTGGCATCTCGGGGCATCCCAGTCCGACCTGGCCAGCCTGAAGGCCGAAGATGTCGACTGGGATAACCAAGTCATCACCTTCTTCCGCATGAAGACCAAGTGG
>CAIKYN010000173.1 GCA_903831635.1 uncultured Spartobacteria bacterium | reverse complement strand
TTCGCTTGAATCGCGTTGTTTTTTCCAGTGCGATCTCCCTGCCAGGCATCGTCGATGTTCACGAAGGACCAACCATGCTGGTCTAGTCCTGCCGCCTTCAGTGCGTTCGCAGACCGCAGGATCTTTTCCTGATCAACGCCGCCGTGCCAACAGTTCCAACTGTTCCATCCCATTACGGGAGTCAGGGCAATCTTCTCACCGACAACGATCTTGAACGGTCGTTTTACCTCTCCCTTGGAATTCCGAGCAATCAAGGTGACACCATTTGTGCCGACGGAGCGCAATGAACCAGTGATCTGGCCGGTTGAAGGATCCAGAGATACTCCCTCCGGAAGCCCCTCAGACGCGAAGGTCATCGGCCGATCCCCGGTGGCCGGGATGGAGTAAAGAATTGGAGAACCTGGGCGGACTCCAAAGACCGAAGCGCAATTGATCCGTGGTATCGCTGATGCAGGAGGAGTCAGCGGAACTGGGCAGATAGGCTCGAGCGATAGCGTCGGTGCGAATGTTACAGTTGTCTGAAAATTGCCATTGGTCGGCTTCGTCTCAGCAAGAAGAGCAGGTGCTATCAAGGTGCAACCCAAAAGAAACAGATATCTCGTGGGATAACTCTTCATATCAGATGAGGTAATCTCTTCAGGATTTGTTGCGCTCGAGCGTGACCGTTGTGCGCTGGTCCTTTCCGGTTGAAAAATGGACGAAATCTTTTTGTCCCGGCCAAATAACCGTGGCCGTGGCTGTTTTATCATCGTAGGAGATTACAGGCAGTTGTTCACCCCCCTTGATCGGAATCATCAGGATTCGGAATCGGGGATCAATCCCCTTTTGGGAGACAACCAGCCTTGTTTTCAGAGGACTTCCACCCGCCACCGTTGTGCCAGCAAGTTGCTCGATTCGTACAGGGGCGTTCTCACTCCCGACCTCGTTGTAGGAGGCGTGACTAGCCTCTCTATTTTCCAATCCCAGGAAGCAGACCATGAGTCCGGGTGCATCCTTCGGGAGAGCCTCCACGGGCTCCATCCGATCCCACTCCTCCGGGCCTGCGGAACGCGTCAGGATGATGGAAACCGGTGAACCCGAGACAGATGCCGTCGCAGGCAGTATCCGCGTTCCGACCGGCACCTGCATCAGCCAATCATACAGATGCTCCTTCCCATCCTTGGAAATGTCATCAATGACAAGGGCGTAGGGATGCTTCCCATTCACGATCCCGGCACTCCGGAAGGCATACTCAACGGGATTCCCCTCGATGCGCATGGTAGGTCCCCAGTTCGAGCGGGTGTAATCATCTCCCCAGAGACGCATCTTGTAATGCTGGGTTCCCTTGAAATGCTCCACGACTGCTGGATCGGTTTCCACGGAGAGTTTCCAGTGAGGGAAGGCCGGGTCATGCCAACTGAAGTGCATGGGACTGGTCCACCCGCAGTCATAGGAGTTCTTGAGATCCGAGGAGGCCAAGATAAGCGGCCCGTTGGTCTCGGTTCCAAGAAAGCTCACCTTGGGGGCCCATCCGACATCGGAGTGTCCCAGTCCATCGATCCGGACGGTGTTGTGATCGGAGGAAAAGGAGGACTTGGGACCGGCTTCCACAGCCCACATCACCCCGCCCGAGGCCAGATAGAATTGGCCCGAGTCATGGTGCTGGTGGCCGATGTGACGCAGGTCGGGACGCGCCTCGAACATCAGGAAGAGGGCATCCTGCTGGTCGCCGCTCCTCACCGAGAAAAGACCGTGATCAGGATCCGCAAAGACATCTGGTAGGTGGAGATCCGATCGATCCCAGGCAGGCTTGAGCACCCCCTCCTTGGTTCGGAATCCCTTCCAGTCCATCGTGGTGAAGACATCGGGCGCCGTGATCGTGTCCAGCCCCCCGAAGGTATCGAGGACGGGCTTTTTGCTATCCATCGGCGCAATGGGCTTCTCCTGATCGGGCCGCCCTTGGCGCAGCAACCAGTCCGCCGCCTGATCCCCCGGATAGAGGGCTTTCAGGAAAGAGGCCAGATTTCCCCAGAACGGGGCGCACCCCCAGGTGCCGTTGTTCACATTGATGCCACCCTGGGGAACGACGTCCTGAACTTGGGCGGCGGTGAGTTTTTTGAGATGGGGATTGCCGAGATAGTTCTCCCCACGACGCGCCAGGGCAACTCCTGACGTCAGCGCATAGAGAAGTCCCGCCCCGTTCTTGCCATTGGGCTCGAAGATCACCCCGTGAGGATCAATCCCCCAAGTCAGGTAATCGCGCACCGTCTGCGACGCAACCTTGCGGATTTCAGG
>CAIKYN010000172.1 GCA_903831635.1 uncultured Spartobacteria bacterium | reverse complement strand
GCCATCACGGTTCAGATCGAACGGTCTGCACGAGACCGAGGGATCCGCCTCGCTCATGGTCCTGATATTGGCGAAGGCCCCGTAGGTCAGCGGACTCAGTGGTGCCTCGGAAGCGCCTGCGACCATCACATCCGCGATCCCGTCGCGGATGTAGCGGAGTGCTTCACCGAGAGCCACAGTGCCGCTGGCGCAGCTGTTGGAGTTCGTGGTGCCGACTCCTTGGAAACCGCAGGTGATGGCGATATTGGAATGCGCTGACCCACCGAAAACCTGAAGAGCCAGAAGAGGACTCACCGCCTTGAATCCCCCCTTCACAAAAGCATCATGTTCTTTCTCCGCATTGGAGATCCCACCGAGAGCGGTTCCGAAGCTGACTCCACGACGGGGATCGGGAGACTCAGATGAATAAGAGAGTCCGCTATCCTCGAGAGCAAGCAAAGCACTGGCCACGGCAAACTGGGCGTAACGGTCCAAGCGCCGGAGCATTTTGGCCGGAAAATAATTCAAGGGATCGAAGTCATCGACCTGTCCGGCTGAACGGGCCTCCAACCCTCCGAGATCAAAGCGGGTCAGCGGGGCAATGCCGCTCTTCTCAGCAAGGATGCCTCGCCAGAAAGATTCCTTCCCGATTCCGATACAACTGATGGGGCCGATTCCGGTAATGACGGCGCGGCGGGTGGATCGAGTGGAATTCATTTCGTTACCTCCAGTAGTTTCTTGAAAGTAGCGAGCGTTCGAGGGGCCACCCAACCGATCATGAAATCACCAATGATCGGATTCGCGATCGGAGCAAGAAGTGGCCAGCGGAAATTCAGATCATGCTCGATCGTCACATGAACACCATCCTCACGCTGATCATAGATCCAGCGAACCTCCATCCCCTTCGTGAAGGCGCTCAAATGTCGGAACCAAAGCTCTGGTTTTTCGGAGTCCTTGGCATCCCTGCGAAATTCAGAAGTCCATTTGATGGGGATGGAGCCGCGGAGTGCCGCCATCTCAACAATACCATGATCAGGACCACCCTCCACCCACCGTACCCATCGATAGTGCGGCAGATAGGCCGGCCATCTAATGAGATCGGAAGTCATGCAGAATACTCGCTCCATCGGGGCCTTGATCAGGATAGAGGACTCGGTATGCATCAAGACCTTTGCCCCTGTTTTTTTAGTGTCCTGATATAATGAAGTCTGGCAACTCCCCCCTCCTCATCCTTGATTGATTTGAGCACGAATCGCTGATCCTTGGTTAGGAATCCTTGGCTCAAATTGCCATTACCCTTCACTCGGGCATTTCCCTGAATCACGGGATGGATTCGGATAAAAACCTCCTGCGCTGCCTCCAGGGCAGTCATCGGATCAAATCCAGAGGGAGAGAGCACCCTCCCATCCACACTCATCGAAAAATCGAGCACCCGCTCCGTTGATCGGTACGATTTCATCATCAGTTGATAAAGATCAGGCCCGATTGCTCGAGGTCTCTTCATTTGCCTCGATCTGATGCTCCACCGCTCCCACCTGAGCCTCCATTTCACCGATCGAGACACTTCCGCCATCAGCAGGCTTATAAGTCATGTAGACAATTCCCCCGATCAATCCCCAACCGACGCTCAAGGCAAATCCCGTGATCGAGATCAACACCGCAAGATCAACCGGCGTTCCGTAGAGGGAGTTGAGCATCACAGAGAACAAGCCCTCTCGGACTCCGATTCCGGCCAAACTAATCGGCAGGGAACTGATGGTGTTCACGATGGGGATAACCGAGGACATGGCGGCGGCACCGGGATTTCCGACAAAGGCATAGGCGGCGAAGATTGCCGTGCCGAAAATGAAGGCATTCAGGGGCATGGAGATCAGAACGGCAAGCACTACGGCTTTCCAATCCCGTGCATAGATGGAAAAGGCCCCAGCGACATCAAGGATCGCCGCATGGCCCGGCATTTTGGCGGGAAGTTTTTTTGCAAGATGAAACCGGTCGATGATGAGCCCCATGGCAATCAGACCAATGAAGGCGCAAAAGATGATGGTAACAGTCAGGAGGAAGGCACGGATCATCGGGAGAGACATCAGTGGTTTGTAAAACCAAGCAAAGACCCCGGCTGAGACGATGATCAACGCGAACATCCCCGCAATCCGGTCAACGATGATACTCAAAAACACAGCGCTTTTGGACTTGGGAGCCTCTCGCATGGCAAAGAAGACCTTGATCAGGTCGCCTCCCACGCCTCCGGGGAGACAGAGGTTGAAAAACATTCCGATCATGACGAGTTTCCAAACTCGGAACCAACCCAAGGAGATTCCCTGTACCTTCATGAGAAGCTGCCAGCGGAATGCACCGCAAACGAGCACAAGGCCGAAACAGAGGAATCCAGGAATCAGCCAAAGAAGATTTGCCGTATGCAGGGCCTGAACCATCTGGTGACGACGCACAGGATCGTGAAAGAGCAACCAGAGGAGCAGGAGCGTCACGCCAGCCTGCACAAGCGTCATAATGGTTTTTTTAAGATTCATTTGCGAAAAGTGTTTTCCATTTTGTAACAGCGACCTGAATCGCTTCGGGAGTCGCCCTCGAGGAGAGTTCCAGGACGTAAGAGAGAGATGATGGCAGAAGTGGAACAAGCTGGTCGAAGGGAATCTCTCCCTCGAACGGGATCAGATGATCCACATCAGGCCACCGGGCATCCTGAAGATGAGCTCCCACGGCGAATGGAGCTATCTCCTCAAGCCACTGGGCATGATCAAGAAGACCAAGGCTCTCCCTCATCTGGGCATGACCAAAGTCATGCCAGTAGCGGAGATGGGGGGTATCAAAGCGGCGGAGAAGAGCCAGAAGTTCACGCTCTGTTGGGACGGCTTCAAAGTCACTCCGGTTCTCCACGACCAAGGTCAGCTCTTTTTTGGAGGCCTCCTCCACCAGCGGCTCAAGTAACCGGCTTACCCGGTCCAGAAAGGCGGGGCCCTGACTCTCCCTTTTCTGGACGGCGGCAAGCTTCGCACGGTTATATTCACGGCTAGCGACACCATGGACCCTTAGGGAATCTAGCAGGGAATCGGTCATTCCACGTAATGGCGTGATACGTCCCAAGTGAAGCACCACAAACCGCGCTCCGAACTCCACAGCGGTCTCCATGGTCTGACGGGTGAGCCTCACAGCACGCTCCTTCTCCCCGGATCGCTGGGAGGTGAACTCATAGCAATCGGGGTTATCCGTGAGAATCTCAACCGGCATCGGACAAAAATTATGAACGCTCGATACTTGAAACTCTCCCTGATCAAAAGCCCCCCGGATCCCGTGAAGTTGCGAGACAGAAAGGCCGTGCCCCAACTCGATCGTAGTGAATCCTAGCTCCAGAATCTCCTTAACAATCAAGGCGCCGTCATGATGACGGCTGGCATTCCAGTTAGTTGAGAAGGCAAGCATGGTAGCTGGGATGGTACTGCAACCACTACTGGATGCAGTTAAGAACTTCATCGGCGACAAGAAGTCCGTTGGCAAGCGCCGAGTCAATACTGGCATGAGCAACCTGATCACCAGCAAGCCAGAGATTGGAAGAGTGTCGACGCTCTGGCTGCAATCTCTGAAATCCCGGTCCTTGGAAAGGAAGCGCTCTCGGGATTCTTACCTCGCGCAGAAACTTCCATTGTGCAAAATCAGGGAGGTATCCGGCGATCTCATCTTGAACCAGGCGGGAGAGATCGCCTGCAGGCGGGTTGAGAACGGTCGCTGAAAGAAGTCTTTTCCCCACGGGTGCATATTCGGGTGCCGTATTCGTCAGATCCGTAAAGTGCCTGACGAGAGCCTCCCTACCCTCGGGTAAGACCAGAAGCCCCCCTTCATAGAGAGGATGATCTCCCGTAAAGTAAAAGGTAGAGACCTCGCTCCAGG
>CAIKYN010000171.1 GCA_903831635.1 uncultured Spartobacteria bacterium | reverse complement strand
TGAGTAACCGGAGAGTTCCGAGATCGCAATATAGGCTGGCATGCTCTGACGCAGCGCCTCTCGGATCACCCGCTCGAGTTCGTCAATGCAATTGGCAGGAGTGAGAACGGCGGTAACACAGGCAGCAGCCCCGGAAAGAGGGAGGAAGCGATCGTAATTGTTGTCACCCAAATTGTGGTGTGTGAGAAGCCACTGTTTCTGGATGCGCTCGCTGGGCATTCCGACTAGGTGGAAAACTGGCAGACGATATGCCTTGCTGCCCATGACACCGTTAATTGCCGAGAGTTCTCCAACACCATAGGTGGTTGTGAGGATCGCGGCACCACGGATACGGGCATAGCCGTCCGCTGCATAAGCAGCGTTTAGTTCATTGGCACAGCCGACCCACTCCAGGCCAGAAACTTTTTCGGAAGCATCGTTGATCGAGAAGGCATAATCACCGGGGACTCCGAAGATCTTATCGATGCCGAGTTGGGAGAGGCGTGAAAGGACATATTCAGAGACGGTGGGCGTTTTCATGGTGGAATTCACCTTGGCAAAATTTGTGCCGATTGCAAGAGTGCACGCCTTACGGATCCGACATACGAGCCGGGATGGGCTATAGCATTCTTTCCAGAAAGGAAGTCCTGTCGAAGAGGGCGAGATCCCCGGCTTGTTCACCAGTTCCGATGAATCGCGGTGTGATTCCTGTCTCGCGGGCGATGGCCACGGCGACACCTCCTTTGCCAGAGCCATCCAGTTTGGTCAGGATGAGGCCGGTGAGCGGAGTGGCTGCATGGAATTCCTTCGCCTGAATCACCGCGTTGCTGCCGGTTGTGGTGTCGGCCACAAGGAAGACCTCATGGGGCGCCGAGGGATCAATCTTTCCGAGGGAGCGCTTCACCTTCGCTAGTTCCTGCATGAGATTCGATTTCGTATGGAGGCGGCCAGCCGTATCGCAGATGAGAAAGTCGGACTTCAGGCGCTTGGCTTTTGCGAGGGCATCATGGCAGAGGGCGGCGGGATCGGCCCCGTACTCGCTACTCACGACCTCAACATCAAGGCGTTCCCCCCAGGACTTGAGTTGTTCCACAGCTGCCGCACGGAAGGTATCGGCTGCGCAGAGCAAGACCGAATGTCCGCGAGATTTAAGAAGGGATGCAAGTTTGGCGCTACTGGTGGTTTTGCCGGTTCCATTGACCCCCACCATGAGGATCACGACAGGTCCCTCCGTTTCGGAGGGCATCGGAGTCAGCTCTTTTCCTTGCTCAGGAAGGAACTTGGCAGCTTCTTCGCGGGC
Organism: uncultured Spartobacteria bacterium; assembly: GCA_903831635.1. Lineage (GTDB taxonomy): Bacteria > Verrucomicrobiota > Verrucomicrobiia > Chthoniobacterales > UBA6821 > UBA6821. The sequence goes on along the minus strand of CAIKYN010000171.1, from coordinate 4,711 downwards.
AGCCTGGAGAACATTCTCTGAGTGGAGAGCGAGTCCCTTGGCGCGAAGGGATTCCAGGATGGCAGTTGCCGTGGGTGCGCCGAGATCGGACTGCCAGAGGGCGGCCTCAACCTCCTCCCAGTCAACCGCTTCGTGAGCGCCGGTGATGCGCCCCAGGATCCCCTTGAGCCAGCCAGCCATTATTCTTCGGAGTTGTCAGAATCATCCGCAAGCTTTGCGGCTGGAGTGCGATCGGGACGCTGGAGTGTGGCCTTGATCTTGTCCAAAACACCGTTCACAAAACGACCCGACTCCTCGGTGCCATATTTCTTGGCAATATTGATGGCCTCATTAATGGAGACCACGGGTGGGATTTCGGGACAAAAGAGCATCTCGTGAATGGCAAGGCGCAGGATATTGCGGTCGACGGCAGAGAGGCGCTCCAGTTCGTAGTTCTGGGTGTGCTCTCGGAGTTTGCTGTCGATCTCGGCAGTATGTTCAAGCAAGCCACTGACAAGGCCTTCGCAAAATCGGCGCGCTGCAGGGCTAAGTCCACGGAAGGCGTAAAAATCCTCGAGGTCGGAAACCCCTGCGCCGCCCCCTTGATCGCGCTGGTAGAGGAACTGAATGGCGGCCTCACGGCCTTCGCTACGTACTCCCATAATGATTCAGGTTAAAGATGGTGTGATGCCTGCAGAGGCGCGGAGGGACTCAATGGCAGCGCGCGCGGCTTCGGTGCCGCGGTTGCTCTGGTTGCCAAGGCACCGCTCTCTGGCTTGGCCTTCGTTCCGAAGAAGAAGAACCGCGTGAATGATCGGGATGCCGGCATCGACCGACATCCTGCAAAGCTCATCACTCACGGAAGCCGCGATCAGGCTGGCATGGGCGGTCTCTCCTTGGAAAATGACTCCGAGGCAAATAATGGCATCGGGTTTGTTTTTTCGGATAAGTTGTCCTGCCAAATAGGGGATCTCAAAGGAGCCAGGTGCATGAACCACGTGGGTCTTGGAGAGCGGCTCAATCAGGGTGATTTCCTCCAGCGCCTTGGCCAACATCGGCTCCACAAATTCTCCATTGTACCTGCTTGCCACAATCGCAAAGTGATTTGCGGACTTGGGATCAAGGGTGGGTCTGGATGAAAGTGGCTTCAGCATGAACTAGCAGAAGGATGAGGGATGAAGGATGAATTATGAAGATTAAATGGAATGAGGGAAATTCTTCTCCTGACCTACGCCCAAAGCCCTAGTTCCTATCACCTAAATCATGTGCCCAAGCTTCTTCTTTTTCGTCGAGAGGTAGCGGGCGTTGTGCTTGTTGGCATCGGAGCGGATGGGAACGCGCTCGACGATCTCCATGCCATAACCTTCGAGTCCCACGACCTTCCGGGGGTTATTGGTAAGAAGGCGGATTTTGGAGACCCCCAGATCAGCGAGGATCTGCGCCCCGGTCCCATAATCCCTGAGATCCGCCGGATAGCCTAAGCGTTCGTTGGCCTCGACGGTATCGAACCCCTCTTCCTGAAGCTTGTAGGCATGAATCTTTGCCGGCAGTCCGATGCCGCGTCCTTCCTGACGCATGTAGACCAAGACGCCGTGACCGCTCGCGGCGATCTGGGCCAGTGCCCGGTGCAGTTGGCTTCCGCAATCACAGCGGCGCGATCCGAAGACATCTCCCGTGAGGCATTCGCTATGAACGCGGACGAGAGCCGGCTTCTTGGGATCAATGGGGCCTTTCACCAGCGCCAGATGATGATGGTTATCAACCTCGGCGCGGTAGAGGAACATCTTAAAATCGCCAAAGTCGGTCGGCATCTCGATCTCCTGTTCCCTGCGGACCAGCTTTTCGCTCTTGCGGCGGTAGGCGATGAGATCCCTGATCGAGCAGATTTTGAGGCCATGCTTCTTTTTAAACTTCAAAAGATCGGGAAGGCGCGCCATCGAGCCGTCCTCGTTCAGGATCTCGCAGATGACACCCGAGGGATCGAGACCCGCGAGGCGTGCCAGATCGACTCCCGCCTCGGTGTGACCAGCTCTTTTGAGTACTCCTCCCTCAGCGGCCTGGAGCGGGAAAATATGGCCCGGTTGGCGGAGATCTTTCGATCTGGCTTTGGAACTTCCCAAAACCTTGATCGTTGCCGCGCGATCGCGGGCACTAATCCCAGTCGTGGTGCCATGGGAGGCATCAACCGAGACGGTGAAGTCGGTGGCATGGAGCTCGCGGTTGTGGGCGACCATTCGCTGGAGGCCAAGATGGTTGGCGCGTTCCTCGGTGATGGGAGCGCAGATGAGACCACGTCCGTGGGTCGCCATGAAATTCACGGCTTGCGGCGTGACCTTTGAAGCCGCCATGACAAGGTCACCCTCATTCTCACGATCCTCATCATCGGTGACGATCACCATCCCCCCCTTCCTGATTACCTCAAGGACATCAGGGATCGGATCGAAAGACGCTGAGGTTTTGGAGCCCTTTGAAATCGTGGATGTCTTGGATGATTTGGGAATCGACCCCTTAGGAGCAATTTTCTTTGGAGGGGAGATTTTTTTCATGAGAGAGCGACCTCGTGCGATGATGGTGGCTTGGCAGAGCTGATCGTGCGGCGCGCAATCCAGCCGCCACCGATCACTCGGTCTCCATCATAGAAGACGGCAGCTTGTCCCGGAGTGACGGCACGTAGAGGTTCCAAGGGTCTGATCATGGCGCTGTCATCGGAGCCGGCGGTCACTTCGGCCAGGTCCCCCGTGTGACCATGGCGAACTTTCACTGTAATTCTCCGAGGGGTAGAAGTAGAGGGGGCCTCTCCATGCCAATTAGTTCGATTGACCGTGAACTCCTCACAAAGCAAATCCTCCTCGCCCCCTAAGACGACACGGCCGCTCGCAGCATCGATATCGATGACATAGCGGGGGGCGCCGGCGCCTCCGGGGAGGCCTTTGCGCTGACCGATGGTGAAGAGTTCGATACCATCATGCGGGCCAAGATGATTTCCCTGCATGTCGTAAAAGCCGCCGGGCTGGAAGGTCTCACCACGATCCGTGAAGCGATCCTTAAGGAAGGCCTTGTAATCCTTACCAGGGACAAAGCAGATTTCCTGACTATCCTCCTTGTCGGCCACCTTGAGACCGAGTTTGCGGGCAATGCCGCGGATCTCCTCTTTTGTCAGGGAGCCGAGTGGAAAAAGGGCCCGGGCGAGCTGTTCCCTCCGTAGACTGAAGAGGAAGTAGGATTGGTCTTTCTTTGGGTCGAGACCCTTGCGGAGAATCGGGGCACTGTCAGCGGGATGCTCTGCGATCGCATAGTGCCCCGTGGCGATGAAGGATGCGCCGAGGGCCGTCGCCTTGTCCCAGAGATTGCCGAATTTCAGCTTCTCGTTACACATGACACAGGGGTTCGGCGTGCGCCCGGCCTTATACTCGTCAGCAAAGTAATCGATCACCAGGCGCTCGAAGGGAACCGCCTCATCGATGACATAGTGTGGAACTCCCAGTGCGTGTGCTACTCCTCGGGCATCAGCGATTGCTTGGGGACCACAGCACTTGTCCTCGGCCCGGGACATGCAGTCTTGCGGCCAGAGCTTCATGGTGACTCCGATAACCTCCCATCCCTGCTCTTTCAGCAGATAGGCGGCCACGCTCGAATCCACGCCTCCACTCATTCCCACAACGACACGTCGGGATTCAGGTAATGGGTTGGATATGCTCATGCAATAGACTTTGTGAAAGCAAAAACCTACTTGCTCAGAGAAGTGGCGTCAACGAAGGGGCTTCACCGGTAATGCCCAGAAGATAAAAAAAGGCCCCGGAGTTTCCTCCGGGGCCTCTTGAAGTGTTCTTAATCTAAGAGATTCTTAGAAAGCAAAACGGAGACCGGCGCGGGTAAGGCTCTCGTTGAGTCCGTTGTTACCGTAGAGGTAACGGGAATCAGCAAAGATGCCGATCGTGCGGTTAAAGCGGTAATCAAGACCGACTCCGACGTTTCCATCACCCTGGCTCTTGGTACCCCAGGTTGCACCACCGCCAACGAGGGCGTAAGGAGCAAGGTGGAGGCTCTCGAAGGGAAGACGGGCGATGATGTCACCCTGGGCGCTGTCGTAGGTCTTACCGTTGCCGTTGAGGCTGGTGAGCGTGTCATCGATGCCGACGCCGAAGTACTTCGAGAAGAAGTAGCTGGCACCAAGACCGCCGCCGAAGCCGTTGACGGAAGAGCTCTTGCCGCTCTTGACGTTGTAGTTACCGGCTGCACCGGCGGCGAAGGCATCGATGTCGAATTCACCGGCACGGAAGAGATCTTCCGCCTGGGGAGCGACGACGACTTTTTTGGAGGAGACGGCTTCGCCTGCGAACGATGTCGCGACGGTAGCAATCACAACTGCAAGGAGTGTAAGTGTTTTATTCATGTAGTGTTGGTTTATGGTATACTGACAAGCTGTGTAGTAGGACCCGCACAAAAAGTTGTCAACACGATAGTCGTTTATTTTCTCCATCTTCTTCAGTCACTTGATCGAAATAAGTGCCGTACTTAACGGCGAGTAATCTCCCTTACCTCACATTCTCCCTTGAAGAGATACGACGAATTGATACGCTTCGCCCTCATAGCCAGTATAGCTCAGCGGTAGAGTAGGGGACTCATAAGCCCTTGGTCGCAGGTTCGAATCCTGCTACTGGCACCATTCGATTATTCATCGTACCCACTAGACAACCACCACCTTTCCTATGGCAACCAGCAAAGCAGCAGT
>CAIKYN010000170.1 GCA_903831635.1 uncultured Spartobacteria bacterium | reverse complement strand
CTTGTAGTTCGCCATCGGCTCTCCCATCCCCATGAAGACCAGATTATTGATCCTCTCTCCGGCGATCTTCTCCGCGAGCAAGACCTGGGAGACGATCTCATCGGCACTCAGGTGACGCTTCCAGCCATCGAGACCGCTCGCACAGAATTTGCACCCATAGGCGCATCCCACCTGCGATGAGACACAGAGCGTGCGTCGATCGGATTCCTCCCCGTAGAGCGCTGGAGATGCCGGAATGAGAACGGTCTCGATGAGTTCTCCGTCATGGAGGCGAAGGAGCAGTTTGCGTGTCGTATCCTGCGAACCACTGACTGTCACCACCTCGGGCAAGCGGATGGGATGGCGTTCAGCTAGGTTGGAACGCAGGGCCGCAGGGAGATTCTTCATGGCCTCCCAGCTGTCGACGCGCTTCTCACGATCATAAGTCCACTCCATGATCTGCTTGGCTCGATAGGAGGGCTGCCCCAGTGAGGAAAGACTCTCCTCGAGATCTTCCATGCCGAGGGAGTGCAGGGGACGGATGGCGGCAGGTTCGGTCATGGGAGCATTAATACACTTAATTAGTGGGAGAAATTCATTGCCCTGCAAGCAGGGATTGCTATTGTTTTTGGCTCTTCTGCCGTCACTTAAAAGGAGTCTCGGTAGGAGTGATTGGCAACAATCTCTCCGCAGAAGTTATCCAACACATCATGACAACATCAATCGCTGAACTTCAGCAACTCATTGCCGCCTCGGTTAAAAACTACCGCGAAGGCAGCATCGTTAAAGGGCACATCCTCGAGAAGCGCCCCAAGGAATTCCTCATCGACATCGGCTACAAGTCCGAGGGTGTGGTTTCCGCTTCGGAATTCGACAATCCCGAGGAAATCCAGGTCGGTGACGAGGTCGAGGTTCTCCTCGAGCGTCTCGAAAACGACCTTGGAATGGTCATCCTCTCCAAGCAGAAAGCTTCCCAGCGTCAGAACTGGTCGAAGATCGTCAAGCTTTTCGAGGCCGAGGGCATCATCAAGGGACGCGTCAAATCCGTCGTCAAGGGTGGTCTCATCGTCAATGTCGGCGTCGAGGCTTTCCTCCCCGCTTCCCAGGTGGATATCAATCCTCCGAAGGATCTCACCCAATTTGTCGGCAACACCTACGATTTCAAGATCGTCAAGCTGAACGAGGACCGCAAGAACGTCGTCCTCAGCCGCCGCGAACTCATCGAGGCCGAACGCAGTGAGCGCCGCCAGCAGTTCCTCGGAACCATGAGCGCCGGTGACAAGGTCGAGGGTACCGTCAAGAACATCACCGACTTCGGGGCTTTCCTCGATCTCGATGGCATCGACGGACTTCTCCACATCACCGACATGTCCTGGGCACGTCTCACGCACCCGAGCGAGGCCGTCAAGCCCGGCGATCGCCTCACGGTTGTCGTCCTCGAGATCAACAAGGACAAGGAGCGCATCTCCCTTGGTCTCAAGCAGCTTCAGTCCAACCCCTGGGATCGTCTCGAAGAGCGCTTCCCGATCGGCCAAAAGGTCAAGGGCAAGGTCACCAATCTCATGCCCTACGGCGCCTTCATCCAGATCGAGGAAGGCATCGAGGGACTCATCCACGTCTCGGAGCTCTCCTGGACCAAGCGTATCACCCGTCCTTCCGACGTCCTCACCCTTGGTCAGGACATCGAGGCCGTGGTTCTCGGCGTCAACAAGGAGGATCAGAAGATCTCCCTCGGCGTCCGTCAGCTCGAGCCGAATCCTTGGGACGAGATCGAACAGCGCTACGTCATCGGCAAGCAGGTTCGCGGCCAGGTTCGCAACATGACCGCCTACGGCGCCTTCGTCGAGCTTGAGGAAGGAATCGACGGCATGGTGCACGTCTCCGACCTCAGCTGGAACAAGAAGATCAACCACCCGAGCGAAATCCT
>CAIKYN010000169.1 GCA_903831635.1 uncultured Spartobacteria bacterium | reverse complement strand
CGCATCCCCCATTAATTCCGGATTCCCCTTGGTCAGAAATCCCCAGAGGTCGATCCAAAGAAGAGGTGTCTTGAAGGCATAGTGATGTTTCCAGCCATCCACAGGATCAAAAAGGAAGCCCGCAGCAAATCCAAACTCTCTTGATCCTGGTAACAGGAAAATCACCGCCGTGGCAATGGCGACAAGTATAGCAAAGCCATAACCGATCAAGGCGCGGTGGAGATGGGAACGATTCTGCCGAAGCACCTCTGAAGTCCAGAGCAGGAGCATCGGTGACATCACGACGGCGATTTTTGTATAACTCAGCGCCAACGCCGCGGCAGCGAGTCCAAGCCCCACGATCTCTCGGGGGGATCCTTCTTCTGCTACAGCGACGATTCCTCGAAGAATTAAGGGAGTAAAAACAAAACAGAGACCAACACCCAAATGCTCATAAATACTAATAACTACATTTATAGAGGGTAGAATTATATAAAAAAGAGATCCTAGCGCAGCTACAGATTTACCCGCTTCCAACTTAAGCAGAAGCAGATACATCGTCCATGCGCTGACAATTACATAACTCAGCGCAACCAACTTTATTGAGGCAAGGGCACCTATAATTGGACCTAGAAGCGTAATCGAAAGGTTGGAAAAAATAATCCCCCAAACAGCCACTTGTAGCGTCATAAGACTATGACCAAGCATAAAGTTTGGCGTCCAACTGCCTATAGGAGCTTTCAAAAGATCCCAAAATTTACCTGTCTCGCCTAAGGCTTCTTCTCTAGTGGGGGATTCAGTCAACCATCCAATGGCAATAATGAGCACAAAAAATATTCCTGACCAAAAGGGCCAATGAAGGGATTTTTCTGGTTGTGAGGTGTTTTTTTTCGATGACATGATGAAAGTTGTGCGTGTGTATCAGAAGTTGATCCGCTCTTTTTCAACAACAAGAGGGCGCTTCAAGATTTGCGTGTGAATGGCCCCTATGTATTCACCTAGGATCCCGATGAAGAAAAGCTGGACCGAGGCAAAAAAGAAGAGCCCGATGACAAGAGGGGCCGTGCCAACAGGCAGACTGTACCAGAAGATGATCTTATAGATCAGATAAACAAACGCCACGACAAGGCTTAGAATTGCCATGAGAAATCCCAGCATGGCGGCAAGCCTGAGAGGCACTTTCGAGTGATTGGTAATCCCGAGCATTGCCAGATCGTAAAGTGTGAAAAAATTGTTCTTCGTGATTCCCCGCTTACGAGCCACTTGATGATAAGGAATCTGAACAATCGGAAGACCTATTTCCGAGATCTGCCCCCTGAAATAGGGGTACGGATCCGCCACCTTTCGGCAATAATCAAGGATCACACGATCATAGAGACCAAATCCGGTGAAATTCTTGACCGTCTTGATCTCCGCTACACCCTCGACGATGCTATAGTAGAGTCTTCGAACTGCGAAGAAGAGTGGAGATTCATCACTCGAATCCTTGATCGCAACCACGGCCTTAGCCCCCTCCTCCCACTTCTTGATCATCTCGGGAATCAATTCTGGAGGCTCTTGTAAGTCAGAGGCCAATGCCACAGTAGCATCACCGGATGATTGAGTCAGGGCATGATAAGGGGAGCGGATGTGACCGAAGTTTCGAGCATTCAGGATCACCTTGAGTCGGGGATTTGCTGATGCCAACCTACGCAGGATCTCCTGAGTCCCATCGGTCGAGGCATTGTCGATGATTATCTGCTCGTAGTCGTACTGGGGCAGGGACTCCATGACCTTGGCCACACGCGCCACAAGTTCCTCCACATTTCCGGCCTCATTGAAGCAACCGGAAACAATACTTATCTTCTTCACGATAGGGGGTTAGGGAAAACCGGAGCCTCTCAGATGCCGCGCTCATAAATGAGAGCTTTCAACTCTTCATCATAGGCGTAAGGAGTGTCCACGGAATCAATCATCAGGGATTGGTCTTTGGCGATATCTGTCAACAATGTCTGACCCCTCATGATCTCACGGCAAGAGAGTTGGCCCTTCTGGAGCGGAATAGCAAGATAGACATCCTCATCGCTAAGGGATTCCCCCTTCTTCAAATCGCGCTTGGCATAGACTCCGCGCACAAGGGCATCCAGATACTTCACCTCTTCGGAGGGGCAGCGCCTCTTGGCCACGCCTGGATTCCCGCACATCCTCTTGGCCTTGCGGAATGTCTTGAACCAAGTGTCGATTTGATGAGGAAGCGAGCAATAGGGGGAGACGAGGATGCCTCCATCCTCAATGTCGATATGGCGCTCAAAGGTACGTGCACCCTTGGCATACGCAATTGTAAGGCTTGCCTCCCAGTCCTCGTACTCATGGGTGGAGAGTCCGATCGTGTTCTGAGGGTACCGATTGCGGAGATAATCGATCTGGTTGAGCTCAAGATCAGCCTGT
>CAIKYN010000168.1 GCA_903831635.1 uncultured Spartobacteria bacterium | reverse complement strand
TCAGCGTTCCAACAACCGCCAGGGCGATCGTGATGCCGGCTGCCTGAGCCTGAGCGACGACCAGTGTGTGGTTGGTGATGGCGGTGATGAGTCCGTTCTGCATGGCAGCATTGGCTGGTGTGCCGGCCGAGACAGCCTGCAAGTTGCCATTGACTGTCGGATCGACCAAGAGCCCCGTAAGGATAGCTCCGCAGGTTCCGCCGATACCATGGACGCCGAAGGTGTCCAGCGCATCATCGTACTTGAAGATGTTCTTCACGACCGTGCACATGATGAAGGGTACGACGCCGGCAACCACACCGATGATGACCGCACCGGTGGAGTTTACAAAACCGCAGGCAGGAGTGATGACCACGAGGCCGGCTACGGCGCCCGAGCAGAACCCAAGCACGCTGGGCTTGCCCTTGAAGATCCACTCAAGCAGGGGCCAGGTGAGGGCACCGATGGCAGTTGCGAGCGTTGTGGTGGTGAAGGCATTGGCAGCAACCACGTCGGCGGCCACAGCGCTACCGGCATTGAAACCGTACCATCCGACCCAGAGGAGGGCGGTGCCGATGAAGGTGAGAACCAGGCTGTGAGGAGGCATTGGCTCCTTACCGTGACCAACACGCTTGCCGAGGATCAGGCAGAGGATGAGGGCCGTCCATCCCGAGGACATGTGCACCACGGTACCGCCAGCGAAATCGATCGCTGGAATCTTGGCAGCGGCGTTCCAAACACCGTTCATGTAACCGGTGGCGCCCCAGACCATGTGGGCGAGAGGGAAGTAAACGATGAACATCCAGCCGAGGACGAAGGCCATGACCGCGGAGAACTTCAAGCGCTCAGCCGTGGCACCAAAGATCAGGGCAGGAGTGATGATCGCGAAGGTTAGCTGGAAGATCGCATAGACATTCTGGGAGACCCAGAAAGCGTAGTTGTTGTTCGGCACGGAAGTGATTCCCTTGAAGAAGAAGAACTCCGTTCCTCCAAAGATATAACCCAAGGGAGTCGGCCCCGTGGATGGTGTGAAATTCGTTCCGAAGACAAGACTGTAACCGAAGGCCCACCAGAGGAGGGAGACCAGGGCGGTGATGCCAAAACACATCGCAATGATGGAGAGAATGTTCTTCGAGCGGACCAGGCCTCCGTAGAAGAGTGCCAGACCGGGAAGGGTCATCATGAGCACGAAGGCCGCAGAGACCATCATCCAGGCGTTATGACCCGGATCGGACTCGTAGGTGATGCCGGTCGGGGTCGGATCACTATTGCTGTGAGCGGCCTCGAGGAAAGCAACCTGATTGGTTAGGGATGCCGAGCTGAAGGCGTTCGTATTCGCCGGATAAGGCGTCGGGGCTGCTGCTGGTGCTGCGGCCGCAGGAGCCGCGGCTGCCGGGGCATTGGTATCCGCGTGGAGGGTGGAGGTGACGGCGCCGAGCATTGCCAGGGAGGCGATAGCCGCGAGCAACCGAACCTTGGAGGTTGTTGTTTTTATCATTGGGTTGGTGTTGTTTTGTGGCGCCCGTTAAGGAGCGGTAAAGACATGAAAGCAACCCCCGTGCCAACTTTTCTAAGGCACTGATTTTGGCGTTTAGCTACGTTGGCCTGCACTTGCCGTAGGATTCACTACGGCATCGATTGGCCGCCTTGCTTACCATCCAAACTCAGCGCCTTTGCAGCAAGGTTGCTGTTTTTGGCGATTTTTGACCTCTTTTTAGCCAAATTGGTTTTGTGGCTCTTTTTGACCAGGTTCTGAATACCCGCATCCAGATGTTGCCCTCTCTGGTATAAACGCCCATGCGAATTTTGTTCCGGGTCTTTGGTTACACCGCCCGCTATCCTTGGATGGCTGTGGCCACGATGTTCTGTGCGATCGTCGGGACGCTGATGGTGGCGGTCTTCCCTGCGGTCACCCAGCAGGTCATTGAGGTTGTCCTCAAGCAGCATCATCCGGAAAAGCTGATTCCCCTGATCGTAACGGGCCTCGCCGCCTTTTTCGCCCAGGATCTGCTGAACTGTCTCCGTATCCTTCTCAATAACCATTTCGAGCAGCGAGTGATCTTTGACCTCCGGAGCGATCTCTACGCACGGATCCAGATGCTGCCGCTCCCGTGGTTCGATAATCGCGCGACCGGGGACATCATGACCCGTCTTGTGGAGGATGTGACCAATGTGGAGCGCGTCCTGATCGACGGCATCGAGCAGGGAACGGTGGCGCTCCTGCAGATCGGAATCGTTCTGGCCCTGATGGCCCATTACAGCGGGCGCCTGATGCTGGCGGCTTTGACCCCGGTCCCCTTTTTGGCGATCGGCGCTCTCTTCTACACGCTGACCGCCGGCAAGCGCTACCGGGCCACCCGCAAGGCGACCTCGGCGCTCAACTCCCTGCTGCACGACAACCTGGATGGCATCCGCCAGATCAAGACCTATGCCACGGAGGAGCGGGAACACGCCCGCTTCAACGCCTCGAGCGATGCCCTCCGCAAAGCTTCCCTGATTGTGATGCGCTACTGGGCGATCTACAGCCCGACGATGAACTTCCTTGGGAATCTCGGGATGGTCGTGATCCTGGCTGTGGGCGGAATGCAGGTCCTCCATGGCACGATGGAGCTGAGTGTCCTGGTCGCCTTCCTCCTTCTTGCCCGCTATCTCTACGAACCCGTTGGACGACTCCACTCCCTCAACCAACTCCTGCAGTCAGGAAGAGCTGCCAGCGAGCGCGTCTTCTCCATTCTCGATGCCCCGCTCGAGGATGGCTGGCAGAATCCGCCCCCCAGCTCCGGGGAAATTGCCCTGAAGGGCGATGTCCGCTACGAGCATGTGGGATTCGAGTATCAGGCCGGAACGGCAGTACTCCATGATATCTCCCTTCATGCCAAACCGGGTGAGATGATCGCCCTGGTCGGACCCACTGGTGCTGGCAAGACCTCGCTCATCCATCTCCTGAGCCGCTTCTACGAACTGACCTCCGGCGAGATCCTGCTCGATGGCCGTCCGATTCGTTCGATTCCTCTGAGCGAACTCCGCCGCTCGGTCGCCATGGTGACGCAGGAGAGCTTCCTCTTTAACGGAACCACAGCCGACAATCTCCTGATCGCCAAGACGGATGCCACCGAGGAGGAAATGTGGAGAGCCTTGGCTGCCGCAAATGCCGAGGCCTTCATCCGCCGTCTTCCGAAAGGGCTGCATACGCAACTCGGGGAACGCGGGGTGAAGCTCAGCGTCGGCGAGAAGCAGCGCCTCTCCATCGCACGGGCCCTGCTGAAGAACCCTCCGATCCTTGTCCTCGACGAGGCCACCGCCAGCGTCGACAACACGACCGAGCGTCTGATCCAGGAGGCGCTCGCCCATCTGCTAGAGGGTCGCACCAGCTTCGTGATCGCCCACCGACTCTCCACCGTACGCCATGCCAATCAGATCCTTGTCATGGAGCGTGGTCGCATCGTGGAGAGAGGGAACCACGCGTCGCTCCTGGCCGAGAATGGTCTCTACGCTTCCCTCTGCAAGGAAGCGGAAGCCCATCATGGGGTCTTTGGTGAGAGCAGAAGCGATATCTCGCGCGGAGACGCTGAGAACGTGGAGGAAAGCTAGG
>CAIKYN010000167.1 GCA_903831635.1 uncultured Spartobacteria bacterium | reverse complement strand
CTGATCCTGCTCCTGGCGCGGATGTGGTACGTCCAGATTTTCAAGTGCGCCGACTACAAGGCCCGTACCAAGGGGCACTCACAGCTCACGGTTCGACTCCCGGCCGTGCGTGGCGAAATCTGTGACCGCAAGGGTGTGCCGTTGGTTGAGAATCGGGCCAGCATGGAGGTGGAGTTTTATCTGCCAGATATCGTCCGCGCTTGGAAAGAGGAGCATGACGAGGTGCCTGTCCGCAAATACTGGGGACTCGACCATGGCATGAGGGCTCTCAAGTCGGAGCCCGATATCGTGAAGATCGTCAACGAGTCGATCGTCCCTCAGCTTGAGAAACTGGGGCTCGCCGGAGACTACAACAGCCGCAAGTTGCAGGTGCATTTCCGTGACAATGCCGAGGTACCCTATGTTTACCGGCAGGACCTGGATTTCGAGACCATGGCCCGCTTCAGCGAGAATAGCCTTAACCTTCCGGGTGTCACCGTGTCGCTCAAGCCCGTCCGGCATTATGTCTACGGAGCTCTCGCGGCACATCTCTTCGGCTATGTCGGTGTTCCGAAGGAGATCGATAAGGAGGAGGCCGCTCAGTTCAATTTTTACCAACCTGACGTGGAGGGAAAGGCGCAGATCGAAAAAGCCTACGACGATGTCCTCCGTGGCACGGCCGGGACCAAGTTTCTTCAGCGTAATGCTCATGGGGTCATCGACGGGGAGACCAAGAGGGTCGAACCCAAGCAAGGCGCCAAGGTCTGCCTGACCATTGATGCACGCATTCAGACCATCGTGGAGAAGGCGCTCCGTGTCGTTGGTCGCGGTGCGGCGATCGTGCTGGATCCGAATTCCGGAGAAATCCTTGCCATGGCTTCGGTCCCCTCCTTCGACCCGAACCAGTTCGTCCCGTCGATCTCCAAGACTGACTGGGAAAAACTAGCCAAGGATCAGACAGATCCACTCATGAACCGTGCAGTGAATGCCTATGCGCCCGGTTCAACCTTTAAGCTCTGCACAGCCTTGGCGGGTATTCGCGCAGGTGTGGGTGACAGGCAGTTCGATTGCACGGGTGGCGTCCAATACGGCAACAAGTACATGAAGTGCTGGGTGCTCACCGCGAAGCCGCCCCTTCCTCCTCATGGCCACCAGGACTTGAGCACGGCGATCAAGAATTCCTGCGACCCGTTTTTCTACCAGTACGGCAATGCCGCTGGCATCGACCAGATCGATGCGGTTGGCGGAATGCTTGGCTTGGGCCAGAAGGCGGAATTGCCGCTCAATAGCGTGGCCTCGGGTGTGATGCCTGGCACGGCATGGCTGGCACAGAACTATCCACGTGAGCGTTGGAGCCCCGGCTACACGGCCAACACTGCAATCGGTCAAGGCTTCGTTCTTGCGACCCCGCTGCAAGTCGCGAACATGGCGGCAACGGTGGCCAACGGCGGGATCGTTTATCAGCCACATCTCGTTGAGAAGGTCGTGGGGCAGGACGGCTCGCTGATCAAGGAGGAACCGATTAAGATTCGCACCGACTTCCTGAAGGAATCAGGCATTACAGCCGATCAGTTCGAGAAGGTGAGGAAGGGAATGTGGAGGGTTGTGAATGATGCCGATGGCACTGCTCGCAAGGCGCGGGTGAAGGATGTCCAGGTCGCCGGAAAGACGGGTACGGCCCAGTTCTGGCGCAACGGCATCAAGGACTACCACACTTGGTTTGTTTGCTTCGCCCCGTACGACAAGCCCCGCTATGTCGTCTGCGTCTTTGTTCAGGGAGGCCATTCGGGGGGATCCGTGCCGGCCCCGATTGCAGCAAAGATCCTGGAGCAGATCTTTGCCATGGAGAAAGGACAGGAGGTCAAGCCGGAGGCCGTCACTCCAGCAATCGGGAACTTCCAGCCGATCGCCGGAATCGACTTTGCGAAAGATCTCCCTGCTCAGTATGGAGGCGATACCGCTCCAGCCCCGGAGCCGACAGCCGATGAATCCCCCGAGTCCGACAACGGATCCACCGGAGGCACCCCCGCGGCCAAGCCCGACATCCGGGAAGACGCGGACAGCCATGTGAAAAACCGTAAACCACAGGCCCAAGGCGGCCTTCAGAAATTCTTCAACTTCCTCGGCGGGGGACGCTCCGCTGTTCCCAAACAATCCAATTAAGCTTATAGGCTGGAGACTTTGAGACTATCAGCATCGAACCCAACCATTTTCCCAATCACCGAGTTAAAGCCACTGAAAGGCTATTAGACTGAAGACTGTTAGACTTTTAGGTAAAAACAAAATCCCCCCAGCTCAATTTTCAAATCACATCGAATCAAAATCACTTTTTCACAATCAACCAATCTCAACCAATCAACCTCAGACCTAATAGTCTTCAGCCTAAACCCCTAAAAACCCAATTCTATGAGCATCATCGACACCGTCAAACGCCTCCTCGGCGTCAAGAAATCAGGCCCCCGTATCGAGCTGGTCGTCAGCTGCGAGAAACTCGAAAAACGCGTAGCCCTCCTTGAGGACGGCAAGCTGGAGGAATACTCCATCGAGCGTGACAGCGAGCGCAATATTGTCGGCGGCATCTTCAAGGGCAAGGTCCGCAACATCGAGCACGGCCTCAAGGCCATGTTCGTCGATATCGGCTTCGAGAAGAATGCCTTTCTCCACTTCTGGGACGCCATCCCGGCCGCTCTTGATAGCGGTATCGAGGCCGTTCAGCGTGCTGGTGGAGGCAATAACCCGAAAAAGAAACAGCAGATCACCGCCAAGGACATTCCCAACGTTTATCCCGTCGGAAGCGAGATTATGGTTCAGGTTACCAAGGGGCCGATCGGCACCAAGGGGCCTCGGATCACGACCAACATCTCCATGGCCGGCCGTTACATGGTCCTCATGCCATTCAATGACCAGTGCGGTATCTCCCGCAAGATCGAGGATCCCAAGGAGCGCGCGCGCCTCCGCAAGATCCTGACCGAGCTGACCCTCCCCGAGGGAATGGGCATCATCATCCGCACGGCGGGCGAGGGACAGAAGGCCCGATTCTTCGTCCGCGATCTCGGCTTCCTGCTCGATCAGTGGCGCGAAGTGGAGAAGGGAATGGCCGAGAAGCCCGCAGCCAGCACACTCATACTTGAACCCGACCTCGTTGATCGCACGGTTCGCGATCTCCTCACCGAGAGCGTGGACGCCGTTCATGTCGATGATATCAAGGCGGCCGAACGCATGCAGGAACTGGTCGGTCAGATCTCCAAGCGCGCCAAGAAGTCGATCCACTTCTACAGCGGCCAGAAGCCGATCTTCGACAACTTCGCCGTCCAGACCCAGATTGACAATGCCTTCCTGCGCCAAGTCTGGCTACCTTGCGGCGGCTACCTCGTCATCGACGAGACCGAAGCCATGATCGCGGTCGACGTGAACACTGGCCGTAACAAGGGGAGCAAGGACATGGACAAGACAATCTTCCAGACCAACATGGAGGCTGCCGACGAGGTTGCCCGCCAGCTTCGTCTTCGCAACATCGGCGGACTGATCGTGGTCGACTTCATCGACATGAAGAACCGCAAGGATCAGCAAGCTGTTTATCAGCGCATGCGCGATCGACTGCGCCGCGACAAGGCCCGCACCCATGTCCTGCCCATTTCTGCACTCGGCCTCATGGAGATGACCCGTCAGCGTGCGCAGGAGAGTCTCTCCAGCTCACTTTATACAAACTGCTCCTACTGCCACGGCAAGGGTGTCGTGAAGAGCCAGATGACGATGAGTGTTGAACTCCAGCGCGCGCTCCACACACTCATGAAGCGCCATCAGCAGGAGATCCATGAATTCAAGATCACCGTCCACCCAGAGCTCCTGAATCGCCTCCGAACCGAGGACGAGGAACTCCTGATTGACATCGAGCGCAAGTACGCCGGTCGCCTGACCTTTAAGTCGGACCCGACGCTGCATGTGGAGAAGTTTACTGTCGCGAATGCGATGACGAATGAGGAACTAAAAGTCTGATGACGATGCAGTCGTCATCAGACAGGTAGATAGCCTGAAGTCTTTTAGACTGTTAGGTCAGAAACCCCGCCTCCTGACAGGAGCGCGGGGTTTTATTTGGCAGTGTTCGGTAAGGGAAGGCCGCCTACGCTACTGCCGGCAAGGACGCCGTGCTTGAGGAACCACCCTTGGGGAACTTCGATCGCGTAGACGATGGCGCTGGAGGTGCTGGGGATGGGAGTTTCGTCAAAGGGTTTCATATCGTGCAGTTCGTAAATCAATCCTGAACGACCCACGTAGGCGATGGAGAGGGGAATTGGGGTATCCTTCATCCAGAATGAGACGGGACGAGGTTGGGGAAAGACAAAGACCATTGCCTCGTCCGTTCCGAGATTGGTTCGGGACATGAGGCCTAGCTCGCGCGAGGCATCATCTGCAGCGATCTGTGCATTCAAGGAGTTGGTTCCGAGCGTGAGGGTT
>CAIKYN010000166.1 GCA_903831635.1 uncultured Spartobacteria bacterium | reverse complement strand
GATCATCAGTGCCAGAGCAAACATCGACTCGTGGATCGCATAACGCCCGTAGAAGACCGCCGCAGGAGAGAGCGCCAACGCCAGAGCCCCCAAGCGAGCGGCGGTTGTTCCGAAGAAGCGATCGAATCTCAGCGCCATCCAGACCGCGGCGATGCTCGAGAGGATAGCCGGGAGACGGAGCGCCCAGAGATTCCTTCCCAAAAGCGTCAGGGAGCAAAATAGGACGTAAAAATAGAGGGGGCCATGATAGTTCTCGGGATCATAGTGGTAAAAGCCCGTACTCCTCATCTGATCAACGAACCAGCCATTGATTCCCTCGTCGAAGTGAGCCGGCTTGAGATCAAGAGCCCAGAGTCTGAGGAGAGCAGCCAGCAGAATAATCGCGAACTCGAGAAGAACTCCCCAGCCCGCGAGAGCAAGGAGTGGCTTGACGCTGGAGTCACTTCGGCGAATCTGCATTCCGACCAAGTAATCGTGACCCGAGGAATGAATCAAGAACGCCCAGCCCTCTCCATCATCATTCCCGCAAGGAACGAGGAGCGACGCCTCCCCAAGACCCTGGAGCTGATCCGGAATTGGAATCTCCAATCGGGCCGGAGAACAGAAGTAATCCCAGTGGTCCAGGGATATGATGCCACCACGGACATCGTGGAGAAGGCCGCTCTCGAGAATCCCGACATACGTCCGATCATCCAGCATTCCGGAGAGGGAAAAGGCATGGCGGTCAGGCTTGGCATCACGGCGGCACGGGGATCGATCATTCTCTTCACCGATGCCGACCTGAGCGTCCCGGTGGAGTGCCTGGAGGATCTTGTGCTCATGATGGAGTCACGTCCCGAACTGGATGGCATCCTGGGAAGCAGGCGACTGCCTGAGAGTAAGATCGTAATCGCCCAACCCCTGATGAGGCGCCTCTCTGGGAAGGCCTTCAATACGGCCTTGCGTCTCGGTGGACTGACCCGCTTCGCCGACACTCAGTGCGGTTGCAAACTCTTCCGGCATGATGCCGCGAAGGCGATCTTCGCACAATCCGAGCTCGATGGATTCGCCTTTGACGTCGAGATCCTCAACATTGCCAAAAAACTAGGTTACAGGATGGAGGAAGTTCCTGTGACCTGGGCTGATGTCGGAGGCTCCCGGGTCTGGTTGCCTCGGGATGGCTTCAGAGCCCTTCGTGACGCTTGGGCCCTGCGAAAGCGCTTTTCAGTTTCCCAGTAGGTTTGGTCCAAGAGCACCGGCGACCGCGGACTTACCCTGTAGCAATCTTAAGAAGGAAATCCTCAGCAGCAAAGAGCCCTGAAAGCCAGGCCCCCTCGATGCGCCCACCATTGAGACCATCCCCCATAAGATAGAGTGGCTCGGGGCAAGGAGCCTGCAAGAAGCCGCCAGTCGCGCTCGGTCCCTCGGGATGAGCATAACGCCAGCGATGCACGATGAGATCCAGAGGGTGATTCAGCCACTCTCCACCGATCAGGGCCGCCTCCTTGAGCAACTCTTCGCCCGCAGTCTTGAGTTCCTCCTTGGAAGCCTGAAGCCAGCGGGAGCTATAGGCTGATGCTGCATGAATCACGGCAAAGGCGCCGGGAGCATCTTTTTTCCTCTTCGAGGAATCCCAAGCCATCCAGGAGATAGGGGAGTCCGGCTCCCTGACTTGGATTCCATGCCAGCATGGGCACTCCGTGCCATCAGGATAGCGGGCCATCACGGCTATGCAGGGACCGCAGGTGATCCTGGCCAAAAAATCCTGCTGGTAGGTCGAGAGTTGAGAGCCGACCAGTTTCATGGCCTGGGGAAGCGGAGCAGAGACCAAGAGGGCCCGGGCGTGCACCGGGGAAGATGCGTGCGAGGGATCGGCATGCAGATGCCAGATCCCCTCACCCAGTGTGACTGAATCCACCGTGAACTCCCGGATAATCTTGTGCCCCTCACCCAGCGCCTTCCCCAATTGGCTCATCCCGCCGCGACAGGCATAGCGTGTATCCTTCCATTGCGCATCAGGGTCGTGAAGCACCCCATCCTTCCAAGTCATGAATCCTTCCGACCAGGGAAAGCAGATACCCTCTTCCTGCCAACGGGAGACCT
>CAIKYN010000165.1 GCA_903831635.1 uncultured Spartobacteria bacterium | reverse complement strand
TGGATGGCGCTGAGATTCGATCGCTTCTTCGGAACAACCGCCGCTCGCTTGGGGGCTCTGGCGTTGGCGCTCTCTCCTGCGGCGGTCTTCTACGGGCGTTATGCGATCCACGAGTCGATGTTTGCTCTGGCACTGATGATCACTGCCTACGGGCTTCTGGGGCTCTGGAGGAATGGAGGCAAGCGCGATCTTGTAATCGTGGCTTTGGGGGTGACAATGCTACTACTGCTTAAAGAAACAGCTGTGATCCATCTGGCCTGTTTTTTGGTTGCCGCAGGTTGCCTGGTGGCGTGGCAGAATCTTGTGCCTTCGCGACCCACCGAGCGGTTTGCTCTTCGGTCGTGGGATGGCCGTGATCTGCTCCTCTGTGGAGGGGTCTCCATTCTGGCGCTACTCTTTTTCTATTCGGGCACGTTCATGAATTGGCAAGGGGCCATTGATTTTTTCAGGGCCTATCTCAAGTGGTTCCAGACCGGAACCGGTGCCGGAGGCCATGTGAAAACGGACTATCAGATTGGAAACTTGAGTTTTCTCAACTGGTACTGGCTGGCACTCATGGGACGCTATGAGTGGCCGTCGCTGATCGGACTGCTCTATGCGCTCCGATTGGCCTGGCCTTCTCCCGCTCAGCAGCGCTATCTCGCGATCTATGGTTTGGGCGTGCTGATCGTCTACTCAATCGTTCCCTACAAAACCCCCTGGTGCATTATTTCGATCCTCTGGCCCTTCGCTCTCCTCTTCGGTTGTGCCGTTGAAGAACTATGGAAGCAAACCCGATTCCGCCGGGTTGCGGGTTTGCTTGCTGGAGTGCTTCTTGTGGTATCGCTTCTTGTAACGCTGAGGCTGAACTTTCGTCATTTTGCCGATCCTTCCGAACCGTATGTTTATGTGCAGACCATGCCGGAAATTGCAGTGCTGACCGAGCCTGTCCTTGGCCTTGCTGCGCAGGATTCCCGCAACCATGGCATGAGCGGTCAGATCGCGCTCGAGAGCTACTACCCTCTCCCTTGGATCTTCGGTGACTTCACCCGGATCGGCTACTATGGCAAGGAGGAGATGCCGACCGTTCTCGATGGTGATTTCATCGTGGCGCTCACGGCCGAACAGAAGTTCATTGAGGCACGGCTTCGAGGGCCTTATCTCAGGAGACGCTTTCATCTCCGTGATTCGATGGAGGAATGCACGGTCTGGTTTCGAGAATCGCTTTTTGACCCCTGGTTCTCCGGTGCAGGCCATGGCAAGCCCGAGCACTTCTGTCCAGAACCTGCCAAATCGTCAACCAAGGATCCGGAGTTGGATGCCGCACCTTCTCACTCGTCAAAGTAGTGAGGATGCCAGTTGCATTTCTCTGTGGTGTGGCGTCCGCTGTGATCGCGGCCCTGCCGCTCGCATGGTTGTTCGGAGGTCTTCATGGTGCCGTGGCTTGGAGCGCGCTACTCATGGGTTGCCTTGTGATAGTCGTTGTTTTTCGGAGCGTGCCATCCTTTCCGAGTCGCACTCCCACGTTTTGGGATTGGGTTATGATCGCTGTGTTTGCCGTTGCTTCGGCCCGCGCTTTCTTTTGGTTGATCTACGCCGATGGAGACTCTTGGAAGGTGCTTTCACCCAATAATCTCGGCGATCTATCTCTTCATCTTGCCTTCATTCATCATTTGGAAGCCACTACGCATTGGTGGCCGCGGAGCCCGATCCTCATTGGGGATCCTCTCCGTTATCCACTCGGCGCTGATCTGTTCAATGCGCTGTTGCTTCGAGCGGGAGTGTCACCCGAAATCGGTTTGCTCTGGGGCGGGATTCTAGGTGCATCGATTGCCGGGTATTCCCTCTGGCGCTGGGGAGGTGCTCTGGGAGTCGCCGCATTGCTCTTTAACGGAGGAGCTGCCGGATACCTTTTTCTTAAGGGTGGATGGGGCGCGGATCCAGATGCCTCCACGGAATGGAAGAACCTTTTCCTGACGCTCTTTGTGACCCAGCGGGGGTTCCTTTTTGCTCTGCCGGCAGGGTTACTTCTACTGGCGGCATGGAGGGAAGAGACATTTAGAAAGGCGGGCAATGTCATCCTGCCGCTTCCTGTTCAAGCAGTTCTTCTTGGGGCGACTCCTCTTTTTAGCATTCATGCGGCCCTCTTTCTGGGAGTTGCCATGACGGGCCTTACCTTTTTTGCCAAGGCCTCTCGTTACCGAATGACTCGTTTGGCGCTTTTCTCGTGGCCTGTCATGGCATTTTTTGGCTGGCTCGTCACAAGTGGGGCAGGTGGGCCTTCGGCGGTTCACTCCCTGGGATTGGCCCTAGGATGGATGGGAGATGGAACGGTGGGATTCTGGTTGTGGAATTTCGGCATCACCCTGCCGCTCACTCTCTTGTTGACTCTTGTGCTGATGAGACGAGGGGGTGACGGGGAGGCGAGAGCCTTCGTCTGGCCCGCAGCATTTGTCTTCCTGCTCTGCATGATCATCCGGTTTGCCCCGTGGCCCTGGGACAACATGAAGCTGATGCTCTGGTCGTGGATTGTCATCGCTCCCTACCTTTGGAGTGAGCTGCTGCGGTCCAGGCCCCTCTGGATAAGGCTTCCTGCTCTGGTTCTTTTGTTTGGGTCAGGTGCGGCGACTCTCTTCGCGGGTTTGGATGGGCGCCATGGTTACGAACTCATCAAACGGAGCTCCTTGGATCGGACTGCATGGATTCTTCGAGAGGTGAGTCCGGATGCCGTAATCGCCGTGGCCCCTGAATATAATCACCCGGCACTGATACTCGGACACCCGGTTGTCTGCGGCTATGAGGGGCACCTCTGGAGCCATGGTTTGGATTACAGGAGTCGTTTGGCCGCCCTGAACAGCATCATGATGGGGGAGACCGGTTGGCGTGAGAGAGCACACAGCCTCGGTGTCTCATATCTTTACTGGAGTGATCTGGAAGCAAAGCGCTGGCCCGATTCAAAGCTGCCTTGGGTTGGGGAAGCGACCCCGTCGCTGCATTCATTGGAGTGAAAAGATCAGAGGATCCTGGCCATAAACCCGATTGCATTTTGAAGGTGCTGTTTGATAGTTAGGATAAAAGAAGATCACCTCCCTGTTCCCACTTGTTCCCGCCGTTGCCCTGCTGAGTGCTTGCACCACCGAAGTCGGCCCTAATGGCCAACCTCGTCAGGTCATGACTCCCCTTGGAGCAGCCGCCGTGCAAGGCTTGTCTGCCGCCGC
>CAIKYN010000164.1 GCA_903831635.1 uncultured Spartobacteria bacterium | reverse complement strand
TCTTCTAACCAGGATGGGTGGCAGAGTGGTCGATCGCGCACGCTTGGAAAGCGTGTTTACCTTTATCGGTAACGAGGGTTCGAATCCCTCCCCATCCGGATCTTTGCTCGAAGAGCAACCATATGCGATCTGAGGGATGAAAGACTTCCGTTCGATCACCAGGCCTCCTTCGCCCAAGGCATGGATAATCTCTCCCATCTGGCTGAGAATCCGCTACCTTCATACCCAACGATGAACTCCTTTGCCGATCTCGCCCTGCTTCCCACCCTTCAGGAGACTCTCGTCGAAAGGAACCTGACCACTCCCACGGATATCCAGACCCAAGCAGTGCCGGCACTGCTCGCTGGGCGTTCCGTGGTCGGGGTGGCCGAGACCGGAAGTGGAAAAACACTGGCCTATGCGCTTCCGATTCTCCATCGGCTTAAGACCCTCGAACTCCAGGGTAAGCCGGTTAAGGTTTATGGTGAGCCCCGGGCCATCGTGGTTGTTCCCACCCGGGAGCTGGGTGAGCAGGTCGCCAAGGCTTTCAAGCCATTCACGCATACGACGCGTCTCCGCGTGCGCGCGCTCCTGGGCGGCACCACCATGGAACAGGCTAAGCGCAGTCTTCAGGGCCCCTTCGAGGTCTTGGTTGCCACGCCCGGTCGTCTGATCAAGATGATGGAGGGAGGGCTCGTGACGCTGGGTGATGTCCATACACTTGTTCTCGATGAAGCGGATCAGATGCTCGATCACGGCTTCTTGCCCGATGTTCGGCGGATCGTGAAGGAATGTCCTGACGAGCGGCAGCTCGCCCTGTTCTCGGCAACAGTTCCTCCAGCCGTGGAGAAGCTCATTGCGGATCTCTTCACGGGAGCGGAAGTCATCCGCAGCCAAGGGAGCCACCGTGTCGTCCCGACACTCACGACCACACAGCTGCCTGTCGTCGGAGGCAAGCGCTTTCCACTGCTCGAACGTCTCCTCGACAAAAAGGTGGAGGGAGGGACCATCATCTTTGCCAATACCCGCGAGCAGTGCGACAAGCTCGCCGAGGAACTGGAGGAAGCCGGCTGGCCCTGCGTGATCTACCGTGGAGAAATGGACAAGGCCGAGCGGCGTAGGAATCTCAAGGCTTTCCGGGAAGGTGAGGTCGCCTTGCTGATCTCCACGGATCTCGCCTCCCGTGGACTCGATGTGGAGCATGTGGGACGCGTCATTAACTACCACCTGCCGCAGCAGATGGAAAATTACCTGCATCGCGTGGGTCGCACGGCGCGCGCCGGACGCACGGGACTCGTGGTCAATTTCGTGACCGAACGCGATGCCCCTCTGATGAGCAAACTCGACGCTGTCCGCTCTACTCCAACAGTTACGCCAAAGCCTGCGCCAACAAAGTCACGGCGCTACTAACACCCCCTCTTTCCCGGTTCAGCACGCGCTTGGAAGGTTGCGTGGAAAATTGATCGACCCGAGCGCTGGGTCTGGGAAGAGTAAGTCATGTCCACCACGAAGAGTCTCTCGATCAGCGTCCTGGAGTACATTCTCTCCCAGCCCGCACATAAGCTGCCCGCGGATTTTGATTTGGCACAATGT
>CAIKYN010000163.1 GCA_903831635.1 uncultured Spartobacteria bacterium | reverse complement strand
CATCTTCTTCAGCTTTGGCATCAAGTTCTAGCGACTGGCCCGGTTGTAGGATGGGGCTAAGCTGATTGTGGAGGATTGGAACCACTAGGGGGCAGCCAGGGGGATCTAAAAGGTGAAGCCAAGGGGGGAAGTCTCGCGACAAGGAGCCAAGATGTTAAGAAGCAAAGGAATAAGGGTAAATAACTCAAGGAGAACAAGGCAGAGGAATCTGAGCAGGGTAGGGGATGACGTGACCTCGCGGATTTGAGCCAGGTGATGTGTTAGTCTTTGGGACAACCAAGCCCAAAGACCATGAAAGGAAAGCGATACAGCACAGAGGACAAGATCCGGATCCTGAGGCAGGCAGACGCCGCCCAGAGCATCGGGGAGGTATGCCGAGAGCATAACCTCTCGGAGGTGAGCTTCCACAGGTGGAAGAAGCAGTTTGGGCAAATGGAGGTGAATGAGGCGAAGCGGCTGAAAGAACTGGAGCGGGAGAACACAGAACTCAAGAAGATGCTGGCTGACAGCCTGCTAGAAAACCGAGTCCTCAAATTCGTATGCGAAAAAAAGCTCTGAGCCCGGCCAGTCGCCGGGCATACGCACTCGAAGCAGTGGAGGAGGGACTGGGATCTGGCAGGAAGGTCTGTCGGATCTTGGAAGTGCCTCGATCCAGCTACTGGTATCGTCCAAAGGAGAAGACCCCTTGGGAGCGAAGGCTGCTCAAGCGGATGATCGAACTTAGTGACAAGCACCCCCGATACGGCTATCGCCGCATCGCAGCCCTGCTTCGGCAGGAAGGGTGGCCAGTTGGCAAGAGGCGCATCCAAAGCCTGAGGAGATCCTTGGGGCTGCGTGTTCCACCGACCAAGAGGAAGATCATCCGACGAGGCTACTCGACAGGACTTCCTGTGAAGGCTGAGTACAAGGGCCATGTCTGGACCTGGGACTTCATCTGTGACGGGACAACCAGAGGAGGAGCGCTGAGGATGCTCACTATCCTCGACGAGTACACCCGCGAATGCCATGTGCTACGGGCGGATCGGGCGCTCAAGAGCGGGGATGTCCTGGAGTGGATGAGCCGGGCGATCCAGCAGCATGGGGCACCGGCGTTCCTGCGAAGCGACAACGGGAGTGAGTTCATCGCCAAGACGGTTCAGAAGTGGCTCTCGGAGAATCGGATCAAGACGATCTACATCGAGCCCGGCAGCCCTTGGCAGAACGGCTATGTGGAGAGCTTCCATGGACGGCTGCGTGACGAATGTCTCAACCGTGAGCAGTTCTGGACACTCACCGAAGCCCGTGTGGTGATCGAGGATTACCGCAGGGAATACAACACCTTCAGGCCGCACAGCAAACTGGGCTATCTCAGCCCGGCACGCTTCGCGGCAAGGAAGACCGCACCATCCCCGTCTCCGGTCGGCCTACGGCCTCCCTACGCCGGGGATGGACAACCCAACAACAACCAACTAGAAACCAAAATAATCTCCAAAGACTAACTCTCACACTGGCTCCAAATGCCGAGTCCGCTCACCCTCAATATCGCGGAGGGATTCCTTCAGTATTACAATCTCATCCTCCCATGCTGCAGACTGCGCTGGAGTGATTGGGAATATGCCAGGTCGCGAAAGCTGTCCAAGAAT
>CAIKYN010000162.1 GCA_903831635.1 uncultured Spartobacteria bacterium | reverse complement strand
TCGTCATCAGGATCGGTCGCCTGGACGAGGTCCGCCTTCTCAATGTCGGCGAGTTCCATGCCGAGTTTCAGCGCCTCGGGATACTCCGGATTAGGAGACTTGACCGTGGGGAAGAGGCCATCCGGAACCATCTGCGAGGGAACAGGCCAACATTCAACTCCCAGACGATGAAGCATCGGAACAATGATCACCCCGCCCACGCCGTGAAGCGGAGTGAAGACGGTCTTGAGAGCCGGCTTACGGTGAAAAAGTTCCGGATCGACGATGAGCTTCTCGAGGCGCTCCATATAGGCCTCGTCAATCTCGCGACCGATCTTGATCACCTGACCACGCTTGGCTTCCGGAAGTGGCTCGTAGGTATCATCTCCGGCATTCACCAGATCGATGATTCCCTGATCATGAGGAGCGAGCACTTGTCCGCCATCATCGAAGTAGACCTTATAGCCGTTGTAACCCGGAGGGTTGTGACTGGCTGTGATATTGATGCCGGCGGCTGCATTCTTATAACGAACAGCAAAGGAGAGCTCGGGTGTCGAACGCGGTCCCTCGAAAAGCAACGCGTCGCAACCGAGATCGGTCATGACCCTTGCTGCAAGGCCGGCAAACTCACGAGAGAAAAACCGAGTATCGTAGCTGATAGCGATCGCGGGGCGGCCAGCCCGATTCTCCCGCTCATGCCACTGGCGCACATACGTGGCAAGTCCACGGGTGGCGCGGGCGATGTTGTAGTCGTTCATCGCATTCGTGCCGATGCAGGCATGCTCGGGTCGACCATCAGGGCGCCCGGGACCAGCCTCCGCCGTCGTGATCACTTCACCGATCGTCTTTCCTCGCAAGCCTCCTGTCCCGAAAGTCATGGTGCGGAAGAAGCGGTTATTGAGCTCATCCCAGCGTCCGGATTCAGCCAGTTCGGTAATGACGGTCTCAGCCAACGGAGAGGAGCCTTTGGCAAGCATCGTGCGGATATTCTCCGCGGAGGACTTCAGAAGTGAACCGGCGGTCTCGGCCGCGGCAATGGATTCAAGAAGGGTCGACATAGGTGAAGGTTTAAACCCGCAAGCCCGTTAGTAAATCCATAAATCTCCAGAAACCCAAACCCGTCACTGTCGAGGATCACTTTCGTTCAGGGATTTCAAAGCCGGCATGAACCGGAAGATCCTCAGATGAAGAGCCGACTGCTGCTGTGTATGATCCCGGAGTCACAGTCCACTCCCGGGATATAGGGTTCCAATACGCAAGATCTCTGCGAGCGAACGGGATCGTGACCTCTCGACACTCACCCGGCTTGAGCACCACTCGAGCAAAACCGCGGAGTTCCCTGACTGGGCGCGGCACATCGGCGTTGGGAGCCTCCACATAAAGCTGAACGACTTCGGCTCCCTCCCTGCTTCCCGTGTTCTTGACAGAGACAGATGCGATGAAAGCTCCCTCTTTATCTCCCGAGGCAACTACCTTCATGTCAGAAAACTCGAAGGTTGTGTAACTGAGGCCAAAACCGAAGGGGAAGAGCGGTCTGATTCCCTTGGCATCAAACCAGCGGTATCCGAGGAAAACACCCTCTGCGTAGTCATTGTTGGGAGACTTGTCCGAGCACGAGGGATAATGACCGAAAGCGGCGGAATCCTCCCAATGCCGTTCCCAGGAAAAAGGGAGTCGCCCTGAGGGATTCGTCTTTCCGAAGAGGATCTCGGCGACAGCCTCTCCTCCGGACTGCCCAGGATAGTAGGCATGCAGGAGCGCGGGGATCTTCTCGATCCATCCCTCTGTGGAGACGCTCCCTCCTGCATTCAGAACGACGATGGTGTGCGGATTCAGCTTCACTGCCTCCCAAATCATCTCTTCCTGTCCCGGAGGAAGGGTGTAGGGACGATCGCCATCCTCCCCCTCCTGATCGAACATCTGGGGCTTTGATCCTCGATACTTGGGAGGTGATTGACTGAATCCAACACAAACAACTACCGCATCGGCCTTTTTAATGGACTCCACGAACTCCGGAGGAATAGCCGGGGTATTTTCAGCTCCATTGGCATCCATGGCCTCGGGACGCCCCTCGGTAGGATGAGTTCCGGAACGCTTCCAAGGAACAAGCATCACTTCAGCATGATCCCCGAGCACTTTCTTAACACCTTCCAGGACGCTGGTGGCGTGGAACGGATCAACGACGGAACTACCTGCACCGCCGTAGACGGCTGGATCGGCATTGTGCCCCATGAGAACGACCTTGCGAACCTTCCCCGAGTCGAGAGGAAGCAGTCCCCCATGATTTTTCAGCAGGGTGACCGATTCACGGGCTTCCCTCAGGGCGACCGCGGCGCTGGCAGGATTATTCTTTGGTGTCGATTTCTCCTCCTGGTCCCGGTCGAACCACCCCATACTAAATGCCACTTGGAGTTGCCTCCGGATCTTGTCATCGATGACCTCCTTGGAGACCTTTCCCTCACTGAGCAGAGGATGGAGATTATTCTGGTTGAAGTAGTCCCCGCGCGGCATCTCCAGATCGAGCCCTGCATTGGCCATCCCCCGCGCGTCATAGCAGGAATCCCAATCGGACATGACGAAGCCCTGGAATCCGAATTCCTTTTTCAAGATCGTATTGATGAGCCACTCGTTCTGGGAGGTATGGATGCCGTTCAGCGGGTTATAAGAAGTCATGACACACTTGACCCCAGCGTCAACAGCCATGGCAAAAGGTCTGAGGTAGAGCTCCCGAAGAGTTCGTTCGTCGATATTGGAGCTAATCTTATGGCGC
>CAIKYN010000161.1 GCA_903831635.1 uncultured Spartobacteria bacterium | reverse complement strand
GGTCATCATCGATTATGGCAGTGTGATTATTCATATCTTTCACAAGGAGAGACGTGACCTCTACGCACTGGAGTCTCTCTGGGGAGATGCTCCTCGCCTCGAGATCGAGGAGTAGAAACTGGAAGTTCGGTTGCTTGGATTGTCAGGCTCCTGTTTCATCCTTTTCGCGTTATGGATTGGCTTGAAGAAATTCTTATCCAATGTCCGCAGTGCGGTGAGGAGTATGCCATTCAAGTCGAGACCGCCGAGGATGGTGTCGTGGAGATGATCGAGGATTGCGCGGTCTGCTGCCGTCCCGCCACGGTGAGGGTCACGACTGAAGATGGGGAGATCACGGCTGTGGATGTGGTGGTGGCGTGATACACCCTGTTTTTAGTGCTTCTGCTTTTTGCTTCCAGCTTTCATCCTTACCTCCATGTCAACGCAGTGTGATGCTCTGGCCCGTCTCTTTCGCGACGATGATCCTGATACTCTCGTCCTGGTCAAGGAGCAGTTGGTTCTGAAGGGTGAGAGTGCCGTGCCTGACCTTCGCGACTTGGTGAATGCGGATTCGGCAATCGTCGCAGCCCATGCGCAGGAGGTTCTCCATGCAATCGAGGGGAAACGTTCCGGCGCTGAGTTAGAGGTGCTTTTGAAGAGTGAGGAGATTTCTCTGGAGCAGGCCTCCTGGCTCATTGCCGGTGCCTTGATGCCTTGGATCGATCAGGCAGAGTGTCTTGCCCAGTTGAATGAATGGGGGGGTGAGTTTCGCCGTCGCCTCAGTGAGGGAGCTTCTGATCCGGTCAGCGTGCTGACCCGGTACTTGCATGGGGAACTCGGATTTGACGGGAATGCCAATGATTACTACAACCACGAGAATTCCATGTTGCCCTGCGTGATGGAGAGCCGCCGTGGTCTTCCCCTGACACTTACACTCCTTTACATGTTCGTCGCGGAGCGCGCGGGAATAACCCTCCACGGCGTGAATCTCCCGGGTCATTTTATTGCCCGCTGCGGTGAGACCTATTTTGATCCTTTTCATTCCGGTCGGATCCTCTCCCTTGCTGACTGTGCCGATATCCTCGCGCGGCAGAATATCGAACTGACCGACGAGCATCTAGAAAATCCGGGCTCCAGGGAGGTCATTGCACGAATGCTGGCCAATCTGGGGCATGCCTATTCCATGGAGGAATCAGTCTGGCAGAAGGGGATGGTCGACCGTTGGCTCGGCATTGTGACGGGGGCCGAGCAATGAGCCTCCGTGTCGAACTACTCAACACTGGCAGCGAGCTCTTGCTTGGGAATGTCCGTGACGCCCATCTCTTATGGTTTGGACAACAGCTTTTCCCGATCGGGCTCAGAATCGCTCGTCAGACCACGGTTCCTGATGGTGCACCGATCCGTGATGCCTTGCTGGAGGCTTTTCGCCGCACGGATGTCATTATTGTGACCGGTGGCCTCGGGCCGACAACCGATGATATCACTCGTGAACTGGTTGCGGAACTTTTGGGCAGAAAGATGATGAATCATCCCGAGACATTGGAACGCATTCAGGAGCGTTGCAGGCGCCGGGGATTTGCGTTTCAACCACGCATGGAGCGCCAGGCCATGGCGCCTGAGGGTGCTAGGGTGTTGCCGAATGACAATGGCACTGCTCCCGGCCTCTACCTGCCGGCCGTCGAGGGCATCTCATGGTCCTCCCCTCATATTTTCCTGCTTCCCGGGCCCCCGCGTGAGTTGCAACCGATGGCATCTGCCCATGTGCTTCCTGTTCTGAAGGAATTAGCTCAACGAGATTCCGGCGGCATTTCGCACGAATGTAGGATCTATAAAGTTGTCGGCATGGGGGAGTCGATGCTGGAGGCCAAGATCGGACTGGAGCTCTCACAGCGTGCTGATCTGGAGGTCGGTTACTGTGCGCGCCCCAATGAGGTCGATTTCCGCCTGATAGGATCCCGTGAGATTCTCGATCAGGTGGAACCTGCGCTTCTGGCTGTCATCGGTGATTATCTGGTCTCAGGAGATGAACAGTCGATGGAGGAGATCATTGTTCATCTGCTCGCGGAGCGTGGGATGACGATCGCTACTGCGGAATCCTG
>CAIKYN010000160.1 GCA_903831635.1 uncultured Spartobacteria bacterium | reverse complement strand
TGTTGATCCGCCGGCAAACCCCGAGGTGATCTTGATGATCCCCGGAACATATTGATAGACGGCATCCATGCACCAGAAACACCCCCCTCCGAAAGTGGCCGTGGCGGTCTTTTGAGAAGCAGGAGCAGGAGTGGGTGATGGAGTAGCGTTCATCGGTAGGGACATGATAGCGAGAGTCAGAACAGAAAGTAGGGTTACTGGGTTAAGTAGTCGCATGAATTCAATCTCCACTCATAACCGGGAATTGCCTATGAAAAAAGGGACTGCCGTAGCGAGCAGACTTCCTGGTGCATGAGGCGCGTCTCTTGTTTGCGATCGCTCATCGGCTCACGTGTTTGTCCGAAGGCGAGGCTGGATTTGAAGGACTTTTTCGAGAGGAGATTGATCAGGTGCGGCACGAGAACAAGATCCCCCCAGTAGGCGATCTCCGAACCCACCTCCCCCTCCCCTTCTAAATCATAGCCGATGGCTGCTGCTGTGACGGAGGCACCTGTGATGATTGCGGATTCCAACAGGGAACTGCGGAATGGTAAGATCCGGAATCCGTCAGAACTGGTCCCCTCTGGAAAGAGAATAACCGGACGCCCATCGCGCAGGGGTTGCTCCATTTCTCGAAGTTGCGCTGCAACCTTGGCTGGGGCATCCCGACTCACAAAGATCGTGCCGGCCCGTGAGGCCAGCCATCCAAAAACCGGCCACTCCACGACATCACTCTTCGCGACAAAGATCGCAGGGCAGAGGGAGCCGAGCACAAGAATGTCGACATAGCCGAGATGATTGCAGGCGATGAGACCTCCAAAAGGAATCTCTCCCGACACCGTGACCTGGCAATGGAGTACTGCAAGGAAGCGACGGCTCATCCATTGCATCCACGCGATCCGAGAATCCGTCTCACCTCGCCTCCCTGAATGTAAGAACCAAGCCAGAGCCACCATACCTGAAAAGATGACCCACCCAAGCCACAGGAGCCGGAAAGCCAACCGGAATGGATGCCTTCCCATCAGCGGGCCTGCTCCGGGCCTATCACGATCGTCCTATCCCTATCCCTATTGGGGCGATCCAGAAAACGCTCGGTGGCGATGGCATCGGCGTTGAAGCAGTCGATCATGGTGAGGAAGTCAATGGTGCCAAAGGCCCTGTCAATGGCTGGCGTGGAGCAGATCTTCGCACCAACACCGAGATAGGCACGCAGAAGTTTCGGCGGCGGAGGGCAGTCAACCATCGGTTCCACCTCCTCCAAGCGGAAAGCAGGGAGGGGCCTCGTCAGAAACTCAGGCCTGGCGAGGTGCCCCTCTTTGGTGAATCGCTGATAAACGGCCATTCCATGGGCAGGTTCCTGCGAAGTCAGCGAACTGCAGCCGATTAGATAGCGGGCATTCTGGTCGAGAGCGTAGCGGACGATCTCCTTCCAGAGCATCGAGATGACGACGATGCTGCGGTGATCCTTATGCACGCAGGCCCTGCCAAGCTCCACGAGGGAATCACGGATCGGTTCATAGGGAGCGAAATCGAACTCACCCGCGCCATAGTAGCCGAGGTGACGAGCAGCCGAGGCCCCGGTCTGCATCCGGTAGGTGCCGACCACGGAGCCGGAATTCTCCTCCAGCACAATCAGGTGATCGCAGACATCATCGAATTCATCCTCATCAAGTCCCGTGGCATGGGAGCTGGCCAATCCCTCGTTCAACTCGAGATTGAACACCTCGAAGCGCAGGCTTAATGCGGCGCGGATCTCTTCCGTCGTCGTTGCAAATCTGACCCGGTAGGAGGGTCTTTCGGACTTTGGGAGTCGCCCGTGAGCGACACCAGGGGAGGAACTTACCGGGCTCAAAACCATGCTGACTTTCTTTCAAGCCGGCAGTTCGGTGTCTACAGAATT
>CAIKYN010000159.1 GCA_903831635.1 uncultured Spartobacteria bacterium | reverse complement strand
CCACATTCAGTAGAATGAAAGACTTGAGGAACGTCGTCCAAAGGAGGAACACCCACGGTGTGGTCAGAAAATGAAGGATCAGAGCGGTGTCCATGAGTCTCGGTTAGAATCGAAGCCTAAAAGTGGTATCCTTCCCCCGCCTGAGTGTCGAGACGCAAGAGAGAAAAAGTGCCAAGCCTCTCGCTTCGGCTTGAAATTGCCAACGCCTTCTACTTCACGATCTGCGTCTGGGTAGCTGTAGCTGGTGTGTAGTTTTGAGTGCCGGCCTGCGTAGCGGTCACAGTCGTCGTACCGACACCTAGAATCGTAAGTGTATTGCTGGAGACTGAAGCGATAGCCGTGTGGCTACCGAGTAGTTGATCGGCGAGAGGCTTGCGGATGATGTGGCTCCAAGGGGAACCTTTTGACCTGCCACGGACTGCTGAGTCGGGATCGCAGGAAATGAGAGAGTCTGGGTGATCTTATTCACCACAAAAGGTTGAGCCGCCGAGACCGGATTCCAGAGCCCGTTTCCTGCTAAGCTCGCGGTGATGGTGGTAGAACCCGCGCCTAGAACCATCAGCGTATTGCTTGAGACCGTCGCCACAGCACCATTCGCGCTGGTGAAAATGAAATTTGTTAATCCAGAGGAGGAAGTCGCAGAGAGTGGAATCCTTGTCGCATTCGTCGCATAAGTTATCGGATTCGGAGCAGCAAAGGTCAGTGACTGATTCTGCTTTACCGCCACCCCATAGTTATTCGAGCCGTTGAGGATTTGGCTAGCCAAAGCAGCAACAAAAACAGGGTTTGTTGCCAGCGCCGAAACATAGGCCGAATTGGTCGGGGCG
The DNA here is from genome assembly GCA_903831635.1 of uncultured Spartobacteria bacterium. Taxonomy (GTDB): domain Bacteria; phylum Verrucomicrobiota; class Verrucomicrobiia; order Chthoniobacterales; family UBA6821; genus UBA6821. Next base: position 3,508 of record CAIKYN010000159.1, on the reverse strand, counting down.
ACTTGAGTCGAGACTGTTGCTACAGCACTGCTCAGAGCATTGGAAACAGCTAGAATCTGCGCACTCAAGGAAGACTGCTGCGAGGCTAGGGAACCTGACAAGGCATTCGAGACTCCTGCCGCCTGGCTGGCAATGGATGCGCTTAGTGCATTGGAAAGACCGTAAACACGATTGGTGATCGTACTAGTCAGAGCATTCGAGAGGCCGAGATTATTCGATGTGATGCTTGCGCTCAGAGCATTGGAAACACCCGCTGTCTGGCTGCCAACGGTCGTGATGAGAGCATTAGACAGACCACTTACCTGGCTCGCCAAGGAACTGCTGAAGCTGTTGGAGAGTCCGGTCACCTGACTCGAGATGCTACTTGTCAGGGCATTGGAAAGCGCAATTGAGCTTGAAGAAATCGATCCACTTAATGCGTTGGTCGCACCGTTCAGGGAGTTTGAAAAACTAGAACCTTGGCTACTAATTGATGAGGCCAACGCGTTCGACACGATCGCCGACTGGTTGCTGATGGCTGAGAATAGGGCGTTTGATAGGGTGGACTCCTTCGTGGCAATAAATCCAGTCAAAGCATTAGAGAGGGAGAGACTGTTCGAGGTGATCGAACTGCTCAGCGCATTACTCACACCACTCATCGTCACTAGCGTATTGCTAACTGAATTCGAGAGACTACTACCCTGAGCCGCCACGCTGGCCACAAGGGCATTCGAGACAACAGCAGCCTGACTTGCGATGCTTGCGCTCAGAACATTTGAAAGTCCCGAAATACGATTGGTGATCGTACCAGTCAGGGCATTGGAGAGTCCTGCAGACTGATTCGTGATGATACCTCCAAGGCTATTTGAGAGTGAAGTGGTAAGGTTGGTCAGGAGTGTCGCGATTGCAGATATGAAAACGTTTCTTTGGCCGCTCATTGTTACCATCATCGCATTTATCCGATGCACCTTGTACAACTCGCCAATTCGGCAAGCCAAGTCAACATGATTGTGTAACAGGCGATGCACTCATTACTTTGAGCTCTTTCAACCATCTTTCGTGTGGCTTCGTGTCTTTCGTGGTTCTCCTGATTGCGAGAAGCGACTTCACCACGAACATCACGAAAGACACGTAAAGAAAAACCGCAGGGAAGGATCGATTAGCGCCGCTCCGCCCTAGTCCATGTTGTGCATTCTGTGGCCAATCCCTTTCATCCCCATACCATCAGCACACACGCACTCTTTTCACTCTTCTCACGCTCCCCGTTGACGAAACATGTCTCATGAGACACATTAATTCATGATCACGATCGAGATTCCAGTGAGGGAGCTTCATGCTCGGACCGGCCACTACGTGCGCAAGGCGGCGTCAAACGTGGAGGTCGTCGTGACGGAGCGCGGTGTGCCGGCGGCCCGTCTCACTCCGCTGGCTCCTGCGAACTCCTCAGGACAGGGCCTGACCATCAATGCCCGCAGAAAACTCCTGCCGGAATATCGCCGGCTGGCTGAAAGCGGTGCCCTGAAATCATCCAAGAATGGGATCAGGGATGAAGATCGTGGCTTGCGCGACCTCTGAGTTCTCCCTGCATGATCTACTGCGACACCGCATACCTTCTCAAATGGTATCTGGATGAGGAGGGAAGCCCCGCGGTCAGAGAACTGATCGGCAATCAAAGGGTAGTCTCCTCACTCGCCCTCGCCCGACTGGAGCTTTCCGCAGCATTTCATCGAAAACTGCGGGAGGGGCATCTCTCCGTCGCTGCCCATCGGGCTGTCATCAGGCAGTTCCGCTCGGACTGTTCCGCAGGGATCTGGGCATGGATCGATCCCGATACGCAGATCATCGAGAGCGCCTGCCAGCGGTACGAAAAACTTCCCTCCACGGTCTTCCTGAGAGCAGTGGACGCACTGCATCTCACCTGCGCCAAGGAGAATGGCTTCAGGGAAATCTATTCCAATGACCGCCACATGCTCTCCGCCGCCAAACATTTTGGGCTGAAGGGGCGGAATGTCATCCCATAGACATACTAGCTCTTTCGGTCAGAACTCGGTCAGATCGACAGATCCTACAATTGCTTGCGCGGTCGTTGCGTTGCATGCGTTACGACTGCGCCAGCGCGGGAGATTGCTTCAGGGTTCCTGAGTTCCAGATTAAATCTGCCGGGATGCGGCCTTAAACCTCAATTCCAACCTTACGGAGACGCGCCTCCACATGGGCGAAGTGCCTCTCCGGTGAGCAGATGCGTCCGAGTTCCGCGGCATCGATGTGCTGCATGACCTCTTCCTCCTCGCTCAGAGTCTGGAGAAGAGGGGTCTTCTCAGACCAAGTACGCATTGCGGCGCGCTGGACGGCCTCGTAGGCGTTCTTGCGGGCCATGCCGCGGTCGGTGAGTTCGAGCAGAACGGCCTGGCTGCCCCAGAGTCCAAGGGTGAGATCCATGTTCCGCTTCATGTGCTCGGGATAGACGGTTAGGTCACGGACGAGTCGAGTGAGAAGAACCAGCATGTAGTCGAGCAGGGTGCAGGAGTCGGGCAGGATGATCCGCTCGGCGCTCGAGTGGCTGATGTCGCGCTCGTGCCAGAGGGCGACATTCTCCATGGCGGTCTGGGCGTTTCCGCGAAGGACTCGGGCGAGTCCGCAGAGGCGCTCGCCGGTGATCGGATTACGCTTATGCGGCATGGCGGAGCTTCCCTTCTGGCCCTTGGCGAAGGCCTCCTCGACCTCAAGCACCTCGGTGCGCTGAAGATGGCGGAACTCGGTGGCCCAGCAATCGATGGAGCAGCCAATGAGGGCGATGGTCGTCATGAACTCGGCATGACGGTCGCGCTGGATGATCTGCGTGGAGATGTTGGCGGGCTTCAGACCGAGACGCTCGCAGACATAGGCCTCGACCTGGGGGTCAAGGTGGGCATTCGTGCCGACGGCACCACTGAGCATGCCATAGGCGACGCGGTCGCGGGTCTCCTTCAGACGCTCGATGGCACGGCAGAACTCATCATACATCACACCAAGTTTCAGACCGAAGGTCACCGGCTCCGCATGGATACCATGACTACGGCCGATCATCGGGGTGAACTTGTGCTCCTTGGCGCGGGCGGCAATCGCGACGAGGAGTTCCTCGAGATCTTTCAGCAGGATATCGGCCGACTGAACCATCTGGACCGCGAGGGTCGTGTCGAGCAGGTCGGAAGAGGTGAGGCCGCGATGGATCCAGCGGGCCGGCTCGCCGACATGGGTGGCAACCTCCTCAAGGAAGGCGATCACGTCATGGTTGGTTCGCTTCTCGATCTCACGAACCTCCTCGATGCGGAAGGTTCCCTTCTCACGGATCGTCTTGGCATCCTCCTGGGGAAGAATGCCGAGTTCGGCCATCCCCTCGCAGGCTAGGGTCTCGATCTCGAGCCAGATTTCCAGTTTACGTTGCTCCGTCCATAGGGAGCGCATCTCGGGGCGGCTGTAGCGTTCAATCATCGGGGAACTCTAGCGTCCCGACGTCACCAAGGAAGTTTCTTTTGAAATTCGTCCCCGT
>CAIKYN010000158.1 GCA_903831635.1 uncultured Spartobacteria bacterium | reverse complement strand
GCGATCGCCTTGGCGGTGCCTCCGGTGGAGAGCAACTCGACACCCTGCTCGTGCAGGCCGCGGGCGAAGTCGATGAGTCCCGTCTTATCGGAGACGGAGAGGAGGGCGCGTTGGATTTTCATGATCGGTATGCTGGAAAAAAGTTGGAACTCCACTCCCCTCAGGCATGGGTGAACTGGAGGCGGTAGAGATTGGAATAAAGCTCGGAGGAGTTCAATAGCTCGGCATGGGTGCCGGTCGCCACGATTTGCCCCTGATCCATCACGACGATCATGTCGCTTCCGAGCACCGTCGAGAGGCGATGGGCGATCGCAATCACGGTCCGTCCCTCGGAGAGGCTCTCGAGGGCCGACTGAATCATCTTCTCGGATTCGGAATCGAGCGCCGAAGTGGCCTCGTCGAGCAGAAGAATAGGCGCCGCTTTCAGCAGGGCACGGGCGATCGCCAGACGCTGCTGCTGGCCACCGGAGAGGAGGCATCCCTTGTCCCCAACCACGGTCTCGTACCCCTGGGGCTGAGCCATGATGAAGTCGTGCGCGTAGGCAAGGCGGGCAGCCTCCTCGATCTCCGCCTTGGTAGCGTCGAGCCTGCCGAAGCGGATGTTCTCGTAGATCGAGTCGTGGAAGAGGAAACTCTCCTGCGTGACGATGCCGATCTGCTCTCGCAGGGAGTCGAGGGTCAGGTCGCGCAGGTCGTTTCCATCGATCAGGACCCTTCCCTGCTGGGGATCGTAGAAGCGGAGGAGCAGGGAGAGGATCGTGCTCTTTCCTGCGCCGCTGGCTCCGACGAGGGCGACTTTCTTGCCCGGCTCAATGACCAGATTGAGCCCTGTCACCGCATTCTCCGCCATTCCACCCTCGGCATTGGGGATGCCATAGGAGAAATTCACTCCCTCGAAGGCCAGGTGACCCCGCACAGCACCGAGCGGTCGGGCCCCCGGCAAATCATGGATCGTCGGCTTGGTGGCAAGCAGCTCGATAATACTCGTGGCCGCCCCCAGGCAGTTCTGGATGGTCACGTGGATCTTGCTGATATTCTTGATCGGATCGTAGAGCAGGAACATGCCGCCGAGCAGAGCAAGAAAGCTCCCGATGGTCAGATGAGAGAAGTAGACATAGAAGAGGGCCAACGAGACGCCGAAGGCAGAGACGGTCTCGATCATCGGCTGGACGATGGCACCGCTCTTGCTGGCCTTCATGCTGGAGCGGAATTGCTCCTCGCTCGACTTATCGAAGAGATTCAGCTGGAAGGCCTCGCGGGCGAAGGACTTTATCACCCTGATGCCGGCGAAAGACTCCTGCAGGATCACGGCCATGACACCTGCCTCATTCTGCATCGCTCGGGAGGCCTTCCGGACACGGCGCCCATAGACGATGACCGGCACCAGACAGATCGGGAAGAGCACCAGCGAGAAGAGCGTGAACTTCCAGTCGATATGCAGCAGCACAAGAATCGCCCCGATCGCGGTCAGGGGCTGCTTCACCAGATCTCCGACGATCGTAACCATCGACTGCTGGGCAACCATCGTGTCATTCAGGACGCGGGAGAGCAGACGGCCGGACTGTGATTTGTTAAAGAAATCGAGAGACTGCCGCATCAGATGGCCGAAGACCCGGCGACGCATGTCGCGCAGGGCCCGCAGACTAACCCAGGTGAGGCAGTAGACATTCGCATAGGAGAGCAGGCTGCGCAGGATCATCACTCCCGGGATGAGCAGGGCCATCCAGAGGAAGGCATCGATTTTCGGCCCCTGGCCGAGCGTCGCCCCCTTCATCATGTCGGCTTGGCTAAACTTGCCTTGGAAAGCGGTGTCGCCGATCCATCGGATCAGCAGGAGCATCGAGCTATTGACCGCCGCGAAACCAATACCCGCTAGCAGGCCAAGAGCGATACGCTTCTTGTAAGGAGCAAGATAGCCCACCAGTTCACGGAACGGACCCCAGCTCTTGGGAAGATACTTGAAAAGAAGAAATTCAGGCTTCCCTTCAATAGAATGAGACTGCTGGTGGTCGGACATGAAGTGTTGAGACTACAGGGAGGGGTGACGCAGCAGGAGAAAAAAACCACCTCCCGTGATCCAGTTTGTATAGAGCTCGAGCACCTCTGGGCCGACTAAAACCCAGAGAAGTGCTCCCAAGGCCAGATAGGGACCGAAGGGAATCCTTCCCCCGGAGCGGCCACGGGTGAGAGCCATCATCACGACACCGATCAAGGCACCGATGATCGATCCGGCAAAGAGCGAGAAGAGCACTCCCTTCCACCCTAGGAAGGCTCCGATGCAGCCCAGGAACTTCACATCGCCGAAGCCCATCGCCTCACGGGGCAAGGTGATCATGGTCACCTCAGTCCGGATCGGCATCAGCTCGGAGATCCCCTCATAGGGCCAGAAGCGCTCACCATAGGTCACCCCACGTGGATCAAGAGTCAATACCCCTCCCTGCACACCTTCCACGCCCACCTCAGCCTGGAGACGCTCCCCGTTGATCTCCAGCCAAGCACAGGTGGCCTCGACCTGGTCCTTCTTGCGATAGAAGAGATCAGCCAACGGGATCCTCTCCTCACCAAAAATCAGCTGCGGCTCTTCATCGGTTCCCGTGATCTCCAGAAGCGTCGGACCCTCGGTCCTGATCCTACGTCGGCCGAAGGCGAGCTTCCCTAGCTCCACAACCCCCCAGAGCATGAAGAAGCCCAGTGCGGCTCCGAGCAGTGAGAAAAGG
>CAIKYN010000157.1 GCA_903831635.1 uncultured Spartobacteria bacterium | reverse complement strand
GCGATTTTGAAGCGGGTGCATGAGGAAAACCTTGAAAAGTTGCCCGACCTTCTCCTAAGCCTTCTCAATAGTCTGGGTGGGGACGAAGCCTATCCGGTGGACCGTCTTTCACACTCGCTTCAGGCCGCTACCCGAGCACTCAGGGATGGTCGGGATGAGGAATATGTGGTCGTGGCGTTGCTTCATGATGTGGGAGAGGCGCTTGGTCCCATGAATCACGGCGAGGTTATCGGTGCTGTGCTGCACCCATTCATTAGCGATGCCAATCACTGGATGCTGGTCAATCATCCCTTGTTCCAGACCTACTTTTATGGGAGTCACGTCGGAATCGATCCTAATGGTAGGGATATCTACAAGGATCATCCTCACTTTGAACACACGGTCGAGTTCTGCGCCAAATATGACGAGGTTTCCTTTGATCCGGATTATCCGCTGGAACCTCTTGAGACGTTCATTCCGATGGTCAGAAGGGTGCTCTCTAAAAAGTGGACTGCTCCCGGTCAGGAGAAGTAAGTGGGGATTTGCTTTTAGAGAAGCGGGCTTTAGGTCTGCTTCGGCAAACGCGTAACCAGAATCGTCGCACCCGGGGTGTTGGGGATCAGGATAGCCTCCTCCAGAGAGGCTGGAACCAGCATGAAACCGCCGGGGCTTAAGATAGTGCCGGAGCACTCCAACTCACCCGTCAGGCATGTGACGATGGAGAAGTCCTCCTTGCGAGCAATGTTCACAGTTGAGGAAAGAGAGAGTTTTTCGACATGGAAGTAGGGGCAGTCGGCAACCACGGATTGGTATGAAGCAGTCAGCGCAGGCTCAAAATCGTGAAAGTCAATCGAGGCCATGGACTCCTCGACATGGAGCTCTCGGGGCTTGCCGTCGAGGCCATGGCGATTCCAGTCAAAGACTCGGTAGGTGGTATCGCTGTTCTGCTGCACCTCGACAATCACAAGTCCCTCGCCGATGGCGTGAATTCTTCCGCTTGGGATAAAGATGCTTTCCCCTGTCTGGGCAGGTGCCTTATGGAGCATTTCCTCGACCGTGCCATTTTGGAGCGCCTGTTCAAATTCTCCCCGAGAGATCCCACTCTTAAGCCCCGCATACACGGAGGACCCCTCCGAGGCGTGAAGAAAATACCAGCATTCCGTCTTTGGCTCCCCATTCAGTGCTACGGCATGTTCCGCCGGAGGGTGAACCTGAACGGAGAGGCGCTCCCGAGCATCGAGAAGCTTAATTAAAAGAGGGAATCGAGGGGAGGGGTTGGAGCTGTGGTGTGAGCCGAAGACTTCCTCCCGGTGGTCGGTCCACAGCTCTTGAAGCGTTTTTCCCTTCAATGGGCCTTCATGGACCACGCTCTGCGCCTCGGGTCGGTCGACCATCTCCCAGAGCTCACCGACCGGCACCGCGTGGGGTAGTTTCTTTCCCAATAGGGTCTCGAAACGCCGTCCTCCCCAGACGCGTTCCATGGCCAGAGGCTCGAAAGTGATGGGAGAAGAAAGATTCATGCTGTTGATCTAATATCTCCTAGATGCCGACGATTGCCAAGACCACTCGGTATCCTGCAAGATAGACACGATGGTCTCGTCACGACGCAAACGCTCCTTGGATGAAGTCACTGGGGTTCTTCTCCTTTTTGGAGGAATCCTGCTTCTGCTTGCTCTCTGCTCTTTCGAGCCTAGGGATGTCTCTCCCTGGCTTCCCTATGCCAAATACGCTCATTCCTCGGATTATCCGGTGAACTTTATCGGTCGTGTGGGAGCTGATATTGCCGGCTTGTTTTACTTTCTTTTCGGCGCAGCATCCTACTTCGCAGCGATGGCCTTGGTGGGGCTTGGAATCGCTAAGTTTACGACACCGGAGTTCCGGCTCGGCATCCGCCTCGGATGGGCCTTCGTCTTTGTGCTGAGTTGGTCGACCTTGCTTGATTTGCAGCATCTGATCCTTGGTACTTGGAGGGAGAAGTTTAAT
>CAIKYN010000156.1 GCA_903831635.1 uncultured Spartobacteria bacterium | reverse complement strand
GCGCTCAAAGATCGTCTCAACAAGCAGTGGAGCAATCCCCAACGATGGCTCATCAAGCATGAGACAGCGGGGTCTCCCCATGAGGGCACGTCCGATTGCCAGCATCTGCTGCTCTCCCCCGCTGAGCGTCCCCGCACGCTGTGTAATACGCTCCCTGAGACGGGGGAAGAATTCGCCAACCCACTCCAGATCGGAGGCGATTTCCTTGCGATCCCGCCGGAGATAAGCACCCATCATCAAATTCTCCTTCACGGTCAAATCAGGAAAGACAAGCCTCCCCTCCGGGACATGGGCAAGTCCATCCGCAACAATCCGATGAGCAGGCCACCCAGCGATCTCCTTACCATCAAAAATGATCGATCCGGCAGCCGTCGGCACGAGCCCGGAAATCGTCCGAAGGGTTGTCGATTTGCCAGCACCATTGGCCCCGATCAGGGTGACAATGCTTCCTTGCGGAACTTTCAGCGAGAGGCCGTTCAGCGCCCGGATTCCTCCATAGCGGACCTCCAACGCCGTGATTTCCAACATAGGAGGGAGTGGATCATCACTCATGCAACCTCCTCCCTGCGACTCTCCCCAAGATAGGCTGTGATCACCTTTGGATTGGCACGGATCTCTGCGGGCGTGCCCGAGGCAAGAACCTTGCCCTGATCGAGCACATAGAGACGCTCGCAAATTCCCATCACGACCTTCATGTCATGCTCGACGAGCATCACTGCTGTGCCGAATTCATCACGGACGCGCGCTATCAACTGCTTCAGTTCCTCCTTTTCGGTCGGATTCATTCCTGCGGCAGGTTCATCGAGCAGGAGAAGTCGCGGCTTGGTTGCAAGCGCCCGGACGATCTCCAGTCGACGCTGGTCCCCATACGGAAGACTGCGGCTCGGATGCAGGGCTGCGTGTTCGAGTCCGAAGTAGGCAAGCAACCGCCGCCCCTCCTCTTGAACCTCTTCCTCCTCGCTTCGAAACGATCGCCCACGACACACGGTATTGAGGAGCCCATTGCGCAACCGAGCGATAAACGAGGTGCGGACATTCATCCCGACATCGAGCGAACCGAAAAGACGGATATTCTGGAATGTGCGCGCCATACCAAGGGTGTTGATGGCATGGGAGGGAAGTCCGGCGATGAGGCCGCCCTCAAAGAGAATCTCCCCCTCGGTCGGACGATAGACTCCAGTTAAGATATTGAAGAGAGATGTCTTACCTGCGCCATTCGGCCCGATTAATCCAAGCAACTCCCCTGCCTCTATCTTGATCGAAACATCCGTGAGAGCGGCAATCCCTCCAAAGCGGAGGGAGCAATTCTTAACTTCGAGCAAAGCTTGTGAGTTGCTCATGCGGCTTTTGATTTTTTGAATCGGACGAATCTTTCAGGAATCAGCCTCCCGATGAAGGGTCTCAGCGATTCCGCCGGACGGAAAATCATGAAAAGGATGATGATGAGGGCATACACCACCATGCGGTACTGGGAAAGGTCGCGCAGCCATTCATTGAGGAGCGTGATCAGGATCGCCGCCACGGCAACCCCCACTGGCCGGCCCAGTCCGCCGAGGATGACCATGACGATGATCTCGAAAGAACGGAGAAAATTGAATCCCTCCGGGCTGATGAACTCCACGGCATGGGCATAGAGAGCACCTGCAACACCGGCGAAGAAGGCCCCGATAACGAAGGCGGTTACCTTGAACCGGGTGGTATTGATCCCCATCGCTTCGGCGGCGATCTCGTCGTCCCTCACCGCTTGGAATCCCCGGCCATAAGTCGATCGGACCAGGGCGATCATTGTGTAAAGGGTCACCGCGGCAAAACCGATCGCCCAAAAAAGGTTCGTCGCCGGAAGGATTCCCTCCATACCGCGCGCTCCGCCGACGGCGTTGGTATTCTGCAGGAGGACGCGGATGATTTCGCCAAATCCGAGCGTTACCATTGCAAGATAGTCTCCCCGAAGACGGAGCGACGGCCCCCCAACAATCAGCCCGGCAAAGGCCGCAATCAAACCCGCGATCATTAAGACGGGAAGAAAGGTCAGTTGCGAGGCCCAGGAAGTGCCGGTCCACGCAAGGTGTGGAAAGAGTGAGGGGAGCGCCTTGCCGGTCAGCAGTGCCGAAGCGTAGGCGCCCACCGCCATGAATGCGGCGTGACAGAGCGAGAATTGCCCGGTCTCACCCATCACGAGATTCAGGGAGACAGCCAGAATCACATTGATGGCGGCAAAGAGAATGACTTGCGTTGTGTAGGGATCGATCCATCCGCTGCCAAGCTGCAGCAGCAGCGCAATGGCGAGTCCCGCGGCCAAGGCGACGCGAGGATTCTTAATGCGGGCGTGATAGGAGCGGAACACGGCGGAAAGATTACCCTCAAGTTGTGCTCAATCGGAGCCTTTTCTGGCAATGGGATTCGGCAGTACCGGAGCTATTTCAGGAGCCCAGGGATTTTCGAAACAATCGGACTGCTCCAATTGCACGATCATATGCCGACAGAGAGAGAGCACCTGCTGAAGATCGAGCCCGCAATGCCAGAGGTCGTAAGGGATCAGATTCGCTTCCGCCAGAAGAAAGAGCCTGCGTGCGGGATGCAAACGTCGGCCATGCTTTGGGTGTTCAGGGTTGAAGTGCTGTAGGCGGAGATGGACGAAACCTCCGGCAAGCTGGATCAGCCCTTTGTAGAAAACATAATCAGGAGCATCCCGTCCATCCTTCAACCAGAGATGCTCAAGCACGTCATGGGCCTCGTAGTAACGCCCTGAATTGAAGCACTCAAAGTATGCCAGATAGCAGGGATGAAAGGATTCTTCCCTGCGACTTTCATCCAATCCACGGACGAACTCCTCGATGCGCTCCGATTTTTTCATGGACGTGTTGGCCAGAATCCCTAGAAAAACGCTGAATAATTTCAGTCTAGGAGAGATCTGGTTTGGCCGGAATAGTTACGACCTTTCCAGCTCACTCCGGTTGTATGGCAGAGCCTCCAGCTATTGAGTGCGATCAGAAGCGAGAGGATCACCGCAAACGGGTGGGTGAGCAATCCAAGCCACGAGGTACGAAACCGCAAGGTCAGGATCAACCTCATTCCTATGATCAACAGGGCTGCAATCACAGCAGCTTGAAGGATTACTCCTGGGAGCATCAGCAACAAAAATGGCAAGAGGAAGAAACTGAAAATCACTACTCCAAAGAATGCAAAGCCGACATGCGATTCCTCAAAGACGGGACGGAGATTCTTGGAAAACCCCTCCCAGAGTTCCGAGAATCCCGTATACATACGACAACTTAGAAGATTGATGCCATCGGCATTCACCAATCGCATTCCCTCGCCGGTCCGCGAAGCTACCCGTCGACCGAAAGCAATGTCCTCAACAAGATGACTCTTCAGGGCTTCATGACCCCCGAGGAGCTGATACGAGGAACGCTTAAAGAGAAGAAACTGTCCATTGGCCGCTCCAAATGCGGCCAACTGTGCCCGGGTGAATCCCCAGCGTGAGACTCTCTCCGGTCGGTCCTGCAGGAGTCGAAGAAGCGGAAACGGATGAAAGGCCATGAAGAGGAGATACCCCAAGGGAATCACCATTTTTTCAGACCAGGTTCCGGTAATCTGGTCGGGCCAGAGGGAGAGGAGATCGGCCCTTGTGGATTTAGCGTGTGCGATCGCCGAGCGGACGCAGGCAGGGCCATGGATCGTGTCGGCGTCGGTAAATAGTAGATGCGTGCTCTCTGGTGAGGCTGCCTGAGAGAGCTGATGGCACGCCCAGTTCTTTCCCACCCACTCCTCGGGAAGTTCGGCCCCGTGGATCAAGCGCAGGCGACTCCCCTCCTCCTCGCGGAATCCCAATTCCCGGGCGATCGCTACGGTGCGATCCGCCGATCGATCATCTAACAGGATGATCTCCCGGATCGGAGGCTTCTGAGCGATGAGTGAAGCAAGACAGTCGCGGATTCGTCCCTCCTCGTTACGTGCCGGTACCAGCACCGAAACATCCTGATGATCGCCACTCACTGGAGTCGAAGACTTTAGCCTCGTGAGCAACCTCATGTTCACAAGGGAGTGCGCAAAACAAAGAGCAAGCAGGGGGATCAGAATTCCCCAAAGAACCAACAGCAGGAGATGAAAGAACCCCTGCATCGCAATGATCAATGGCTAAAAAACGAT
>CAIKYN010000155.1 GCA_903831635.1 uncultured Spartobacteria bacterium | reverse complement strand
CATAGCTGCGTTCTGCTCTTCAAGTGCAGCTGCATAAGCCTTCTGCTGGGCATTACGCTGATCACCATCCGTCTTGACGTAATAGGAAGGTGTCGGGTCTGAAACGGCCAGAGGGTAAGCATACGGACCTCCCGGCCTGTAGTTCCAATCAGCAGACTGCTCCTTGCGGTAGAGCGTATGCCGCTCGTGCATATCGTCTGGGAAATCTGGATCGCTGTAGCGACCTGTGGGATAGGACTTCACAACTTCAGGAGTTCGTACTCTCGAAAGAGTGCTCTGCGGAACGCTGGTTCCAGTAACGGCGGGGTAGTTCTCAGGCTTCACGGTCTTGTGGGTGGCGCATCCCGAGAGAAGGGCGAGTAAGAGAAGAGAGATCAGTTTTTTCATTTGATAGATGGGTTGGAGGCGAGTCCCCGAGCGGCCTTGTCGAGATCGACCGTCTGGGTGACGTAGAGGTAGAAGAGCGTCCCGCCCGGAACGCGGATGTAGTAGGGGTTCTTCTGGAGCCCATCCAAGAGCCGCTGGGCATAGAGCTGGCCTCCGGCTTGGATGCCTGCCGAGAGGGCCTGCGTCATTCCTCCTCCCTGAAGCTGGGTGGCTCCACCCGTCAGCGGGGAAATAATATTGGTCACACCAGGGAATGCTCCCGCTCCTGCGGAAACTAACGAAGCCAGGATTGCCTTTGCCTCTGCATACTTATCTGAGGCGATCTGATAGCCCCGTAGTCCGGCCGATCCATCGGTATCCTTCCAGCTCCCTGGATCATTCTCATCAGGGGCATAGTCGAGCACCGTCCCGGAAAGAGGCAGTTGCTTGCCGTTTTGGAAAACCAGCATCCATTGATGCTCTGAACCGACCCGATCCCTGGCTGCGCTAGTCTTGGCAACTCCATGAACCTCAGTGCTTGCCGGGATGATGAGTCGTCCATCCCTCCAGACATCTTCGGTCACGAGCCCGATGATCGGGGTCTCCAGATTGCTCGAATCGACCGTATTGACTAACTCGCACTTTAGCAGCCGTCCGTAGGGTAGGTAGTTCTCACTGAGGGAGTTTTCCTTCATGGCAAAGATCGCCTGAGGAATGGGAGGAGGAGTCTTGACTGCAACTGGCCTCCCTTCGGACATCATCGGGGTTGGTGTCGGTGTGGGCGTAGGCCTCATCGGTTTGATATCGGGAATCCCCTCATCGATCGTGAATCCCTTGGCCGTGGTGGCTTGAGATGGAACTGGAGGTATCACTTTCGTGGGTGTCCCACCTCCTCGGTGCATCAGCACAAAGGCCAGTACCACTGCACCGGCAAAAAGGAAGAGAATCAGCCGACCGGTCGGCTTGTTCAGTAGCTCTGTCTTAAAATCGCGAAGGTTCATCGCACGACGTTCTTGTTGGAGCTTCCTACGGCAGTCCTGCCTCCCTGTCGTGGCTCCGCCCTCACCACGAGGACATTCCACTTGTTCTCAGGTGCGAGGTGATTGCGTCCTCCCTGCACGTTCCCCGTAATTGCAAAGAAGGCTGGCGTCACCGACTTCGGCGGCATGACTCCGGAGGCATCAGCAAGAGACTCCGTATAGATCCGCTCGTCCAAGCGGACGGCTAGATCCTGTGGCTTGTAGTAGATCGCCTGGTCGGTTTCATTCACCAACTCCAGACGGAAGATGAGCGTGTCCTCTTCCTCAAACCTCCAGACATCTAGGATGCGAACGCTAAAATCCTTGTAGTAATTGGTGATCCCCGGAGAAGCATGAAGCACCCCGGCCAAGGCATCCCGATCTGCCTTCAGAAGCAGTGGATAGGCCTTGGCTTTGTCCATCAGCGAAAGGACTCGCTCGGGCACGACATTGATTCTTCCCTCCTTACCACTCCGTTCCTCCTGGTAGAGGGTCACGTTGTAGAAGGGATGATCCGAAGCCGTCAGGTGGAATACATAAGCCTTCCGGTTGAAGATCACGGTCAGGTGATCTTCCGCATCCTTCTTCAGCGCCCGGATCGTGAAATAGAAGTTCCCTGGAGTGAACGAGATCAGGAACCCGGCATTCTCCTGATCCTGCACGGCCACCGACTTGGCAAAGAGGCCCGTGATTTCCGAGGGGAACATGACAGTCGTCGTTCCCGTCTTCGAGGCCACCGGGATGTCGTAAATGACGAACTCATCGAGTGGCTTCTGAACAATGGATCCGGCGTGTGCGAATATGCTCGAAAGTAGAATAGCAGCAAAGACTGGGAGCTTCATGCTCCCGAGGTTTTCTGAAAGCGAGTCCTCTCGTGCTCCCGGCAGGGAGCAAATCTTCCAAATCTCTCAGACGGCTTTTTGCTTCAGGCCGTCGATGAATTTACATGTTCTTTTTCGTCCCCAACGATTCGGCCAAACGGTAGCCGGTGCTCCGTCCTCCACCGGCTTCCTTGATCAGGATGTCACGGGCCACCAGTTCGTTAATGTCTCGTAGAGCTGTGTCAGGCGAGCACTTCGCGAGCTTCGCATACTTTGATGAGGAGAGTTTCCCCTCAAATCCATCAAGAAGTCGGTTGATCACCGCATGCTGGCGCTCATTGACCGGACCGTCCTGATTGATCCATTCCCAGATTCTCGCCTTGTGGAGGATTGCTTTGAGATTTTCCTGAGCGTTTTGCAACGCCCCGTCTAGACAGCCAAGGAACCATTCCAGCCACAGGGTGATGTCCATGCCCCCTCGCTGACTGCTCTCCAGAGAATCGTAGTACTGCTTCCTCTCTCGCTCGATCTGCGAGGACATGCTGTAGAACCGCTCGGCCACGCCGTCCGCCCTTGCTAGGGCCATATCGGCAATCGCCCTTGCGATACGTCCATTGCCGTCCTCAAACGGATGGATGGTCACGAACCAGAAATGAGCAACGGCTGCTTTGATGACGGGATCGACTGATCCTGTTCCCTCGAACCATTCCAGAAAGCGGCTGATCTCGGCATCCAGCAGGCTGGCCTCGGGTGCTTCAAAGTGAACTCTTTCCCGTCCCATCGGTCCGGAGACCACCTGCATGGGACCGGCCTCTCCCGTACGCCAGGCTCCCACGGTGATGCGCTGCATTCCGCTTCGACCGCTCGGAAAAAGGGCCGCATGCCATGAGCACAGTCTCTCCGCTGTGAGGGCCTCCTCATACTTCCTGGTGGCATCGATCATCATTTCCACCACTCCCTCGACATGTCGGCTCGCTGCAGTCGTTCCTGCATGAGCGATACCCAGACGCCTTGCGATCGAGGAACGCACCTCCTCTGCGTCGAGTTTTTCACCTTCGATGGCGCTGGATCCAATCACCTCCTTTGTCAGGCTCTCCAGATTGGCCTCTCCTCGAAGATGGAAACCCAAGCCCTCCATCTGCCCAAGCAGCCGACCTTGCTGATGACGCACCTTGGTAAGTAGCGGAAGCAACCTTGCCTCGTTCCATCGGAACTCGGGCCAGTCTTTCTGCTGATGAATATAGGTCATGGGGTTATTTTCCGTAACTTTGCGGAGAATAAGGCCTTCAATCTCCGCAAATCAAGATTCTCCGCAGTTTTGCGGCAAATAATCCACCTATTCGCCGCAAAATCCCCTAAAGCGGGTGTTCCTCATACTTGAAGTCCTGCACGACAAGGGGAAGACGCCCATTCCCCATGAGGTCGGGATTACGAACAAAGAAGAAGGTGATCTTGAACTTCGCCACCTCCCGGAACTCGATCTTGTTGAGAGTCCCGGTGCGGACGAGGTTCCCCTCCGCCTCGACGTCGACGGCCTCATAGGAGGCTCCTGCCCCATCCTTCATCTTGCGTGTATCGAGGATGTCGAGTTTGCCAACTTCCACCTTCTGGTGGATCTCCTTCTCTTTGAACTCAGGGTTCTGCTTCTTGTAGAGGGCAGCAGCCTTCTTGCGGGCTGGTTCCTCCAGATACATCCGCTTCAGCAGATCGGGAAGATCCGGCCCGATCGGATTCCGCTGAAGCAGGGCCAGACAGGCGAGCCGTACATGGTATGCCTGAAGCCCCGCAGCTTCCTCAAAGCCAAGCAGGGGCGAATAGATCAGGGTCCCACCCTGATCGAGGATGACGACCTTCTCCTTTTGTTTCATCGCTTTGATGGTCAGGTAGGGAGAGGTGACGGCCAAAGCCCCGCAGATGAGGGCGATCGCCATCCAGAACCTGGCGGCGATGATGTTGTTGGTGATGGAGGTAACAGCGGTGAGCTTCATGGGTTGGTGTTGTCGGCTTTGGATGAAGAGGACTTCGCCTTTGAGGCATGGGAGTTGAAGGCGGCTTGGGCAGCCTGAGGGGTCGAAAGGCTCCCCTTGTGATGAGAAACCGTTCCCTTGGACTGATCGGTGACGGAGAAGGACTCAGGAGATGTCTGCTGGGCCACCATGGCGGGATTGGCCGGATTGATGATCACGCCCTCCTCCTCGGGAGGAGGGGGCACGGATCCCCCGGGACTTGAGGAACCGGCACTTCCAGCCAGGTCATTGCTGATTCGTGCGCCAGAGCTTGCGGCACTCGCCGCACCTGCGGCTGCTTTACCCGATGCCACAGCTGCCTGTGCTGCAGCTGACCCTCCAAAGGTAGCTGCTGCTCCTGCTACTGTTGCTCCTGCTCCTGCCACAAAACCCACCGCCTGAAGCGTGTTGCTGATCCCGGCACTGAGAGCCGAAGTCGTACCACTGGCCCCCTTCATGATGGCCCCGGCCACAAAGGGAACCGAAAGGTAGAAGAAGAGCGTCACGATCGACGCGAAGGCCATGATGAAGGGGAAAAGCAGCCAGTTCTGGACGACGATCGCGTTCTGGGCCACCTGGACGATCCCGCCAGCAGTGATTGGGGCGAAGAGCAGATCGCTGATCGCCACGATCACGATGTCGACAAGACAGATCCCCAGATACCAGAGCATCACGGTGAAGGAGGTCACCGCGAACTGGATCCCGAAGGACTGGGTCGGTGAGAAGAACAGGAACCCAAGAAGCAGAGGAGATACTGCAATCAGTCCGGCTATCGCGAACTGCTGAAAGAAGTTCAGCACGATCATCATGAAGCGCCCGATGCCCTGAAAGAAGTAGCCCACGGCTGCGGGGACGATCTTCCCAAGATCGGTCCAGGAATCCGACGGCTGGTTCTGGATTCTGGAGGTCAGGAGCTGGATGAACTTTGCATCCTGGGCATTGGTAAACTTCTGGCGCATCTCCTGAAACGCCTCCATCCCCTTGTTCATCATGGTCGGATACCCAGCGATGAGAGCCACGATGATCGTGACCTTCAGGATCACGCCGAGGATCGCCTTGGCATCCGATCCGGCCTTCCAGCCCATTTCCCCGATGCCCAAGATGCAGAGCACGAAGGCGAAGGGCATCATGTAGGTGCGGATCTGCCCCGCCGAGTCGAACAGATTGGAAAGGGCCGGCATCATGGCTCAGAAGCCCGGAGGCCAAGAGTTTCCACCGTTCTGAGAGCCGGACTTGGCGGCAGAGGCCTCCGCATCCGACCCCATCTTGGCACTCTCCCGATTACGAGCCCTGGAGATCTCTTCAGCAGCAATCGCCTCGGTAGCCTCCCGGTTCTCATTAAGCATATGGAGCAGCTTCACCTGGTGCTCCGCCCCATCCATGATCCCGTCGAGATCCTTGAGCGAGGTCTGGGCTGTCGTGAGTGACCCATGCAGCTTCTGCACCTCGGCATCATCCTGAGCGTTCTTGAGCTGATCGTTCAGTGCCGCAATCTGGGTGTTGAGTTCCTTCCGCTTGCTCTGCGCCTGCTGAAGCATGTCTTGAAAGTTCGAGTAAGCGTTCTCCACCGACCGGAACTGCTTCAGCGGATCGGTTTCATCCCGAAACGAAGCCGTTCCCTCAAAGGGCGTCTCGATCTGCTTGTAGGCATTCAGATCGATAGGGCGATACATCTGCTGGATAGCTACAGACTGCTTGGCCCCCTGCTGGGTGATGTTGGAGAGGTCACTCAGCGTGTCCGTGATCCCCGAGTTCCTGAGATAGGAGGAAAAGAGTCCGCTCTGGATCGCCCCGGAAATCGCCGCCGGATTCCCGATGGCCGTCTTTACCTGCTGGGCGACCTCCAGCTGGCTCTTCACCGTATCGAGGGTCTGGGCGAGATTCGAAAGCTGCTGCGCCCATTGGGTCTGCTCCCAAGCATACTTCAGCTGGTCGAAGGCATTCTTTGCCATGGTCGCCTGCTCCACGACAGGATCGGAAACGACCCATTGGCCTTTCGCTGGAACCGCCGCAACCAGCAAGAAGAGAGGTAGGTACTTCTTCATGATCAGTTCACGATGGGAATCCCGATCTCATAAGGAACCGTCTTCACCTTCGCGTCGGGGTCAGGTGGCACGGTCAGCTTGTAGATCGTGAGATGTTTCTCGGGGTTCTTTCCTGGCTTCTGGAGGCTCTGCTCAATCCAGTACTGGCGCTTCACCGTGTCAGCGGCACCACGCTCATAGCCTTTTTGGAACTGAGACCTTCCGGCACAGCCGGTCGCGAGTAAGCAGAGGATGAGGAGAGGACGTTTCATTGGGGTTGGTTGGTTTCCCGGAGGATCCCGGCCACGATGTCTTCGTGACTGCGGAGCTTCCGGCTGCGTTCGTCGAAGTCCTGCCCCGTCGAGGAGGAGCAGAAGAGCATCTCGGGAGAGACCCGGTTATGGATCGTCCCGCACCGTGCCTGCCGCACATCGAGGTGGTAGTAGGTCAGGGCTGCGTACTTGTTGTTGTCGGGGAGGTGCTCCGGCAGCGGATAGCGCGACACCGCCTCCTTGGTGGCTTCCGAAAGGTCGATGTCCCGGGCCACATCCTCGATGTCCCGCCGGTCGTTCATGCGGGTGAAGAAGAACTGCTTGGCGTTGCCGAAGACGATGGGACGGATGCCCGAGTTCTGGAAGCGGCTGTACTGCTGGACGATCGAAATGATCCAGGTCGAGAACTTCGAGAGCTGCGCATAGAACTCACTCACGAGCTGTTCCCCTCCCGGCACGTCCAGCGTTCGGGCTACCTCCTCAAAGATCACCCGCTTCCTCGCCCCCCTGGGGAGAGTGATGATGTGCTGGCGTCCGTAGTTGGCGATCAGGAACCCAGCCAGT